>QIAS01000556.1:1961-2466 GCA_003225615.1 Acidobacteriota bacterium
TTGTCTGGCGTTGGCTGCACTCTGCCTGGTCCGTTTGTTTGGAAGGCCGTCGTTGTTGACCTACGGTGGCGGGCATCAGCAGAGCTTCTTTCCAGCACCCAGAAATTCAATTCGGCACCTGGCATTCTCCTTACTGTTTCGGCTTCCGCATCGGATCTATTGCAATAGTGACAAGGTGAAGCAGGCGCTGCTCACTACCGGCGTTCATGCGGACACCGTTATCCCGATTCCCCACTTCTCATCCTATTACGTGCAGTTCACCCCAACCTCGCTGCCCGCAGAAGTCGAAGATTTTTATCGAAGCCACGACGATGTTTTCTTCAGCTATGTTTGTTTTCGCAAGGAGTTTGCGCTTGAGTTTTTGGCGGCGGCGATCCGCCGCTTTAGAGCTTCCCACCCGAATACCGGTTTCATGATCGTTGGGGCGTGGGAACGCGAGATGGGACCTATGACTGATTTCTGGAAAAGGGAAGGACTGGAAGACGCTGTCTGCCTCTTGGGATCG
>QIAS01000556.1:2676-3199 GCA_003225615.1 Acidobacteriota bacterium
TAGATCACCATGACGAAATGGTGGTCCGGATTCCAGAACTTGAGATCGAGGACAACGCGAAGAAGTTGGCGGACAGCATTGAGGAAGTCTGTCTGACGGCTAAGGACCGGAAGGTAAGCATTTCGCCGCTGGGTTCGAAAGCCTAAGGAAGGAGACACGCCGATCACGCAGGGAACTCTTAAGGAAGCCCCCAAAGTGAAAGGGCGAGCCAGAAGCGAGGCCCCCGTGTTTGTGCTGGGCTGCGGCCGATCGGGCACAACTCTGCTGTACCACATGATCCTCTCCGCCGGGGATTTTGCAGTATATCGGACAGAATCCAATGCTATTAATCTGCTGGAACCACGATTCGGCGATCTGAATGTGCCCAGGAACAGAGAGAAGTTGATGGATGCCTGGCTGGATAGCAAGCTCTTCTGGGAGTCTGGACTCAATGCCATTCAGATCCGGGATAAAGTCCTTGCGCAGTGCCGGAATGGTGGGGACTTTCTGCGCATTATCATGGAAGAAATAGCCCGCCTGCAGG
>QIAS01000556.1:3283-3813 GCA_003225615.1 Acidobacteriota bacterium
CATATCATCCGGGACGGCCGCGACGTAGCCCTGTCCACGGACAAGTTGGGATACATCAAGCGTGCACCTTGGGACAGGAAGCCAAGCGTGATGGCGGCGGGCCTGTACTGGGAATGGATGGTACGTAAAGGCCGGGAAGATGGCCGCACCTTGGGGGATGACTATATCGAAGTGCGGTTTGAAGAGCTCGTCTCGGAACCGCGTACAACCCTGGCAAAACTAAGTCACTTCATCGAACATGATCTGGATTACGACCATATCCAGAAAATCGGTATTGGCTCGGTGAGCGAGCCTAATACATCGTTCAAAGGAAAGTCCGGGACTGAGAAATTCAATCCCTTGGGCCGCTGGAAGCAGGGATTCTCCCAGGAGAACTTGGTGATATTCGAAGGCTTGGTCGGCCAGACTTTGGAAGAACTCGGATACCCATTGGCCACGACCGACCGGAAGCAGCTTAGCCGGTCAGAACTGAAACGAATGCGTTCCACTTATCTGAAGTATTTCAACTCCAAGCTATATCTCAAGACTAA
>QIAS01000556.1:3876-5498 GCA_003225615.1 Acidobacteriota bacterium
CTTTCAGGCAACCTTCAGGCGAGTTCCTGGTCCAGATCAATCGCAAAGGGAACCAGCTTGCGGGCGGAGTCAAGCATGCGCAGACATCCGATCGTGGCCCGGGCCCCGTCGCGAACGGCTATCGCCGGCGTCCTGCCCTCCTCGAGCGCTGCGAAAAAGGCTTGCATCTGTCTGGCGTAACCTTTTTCGGCGAACAAGCTGGAATATTTGCGCACCAGACCGGCGCGGATAGTCGCTCGCTTAAAATC
This sequence comes from Acidobacteriota bacterium, assembly GCA_003225615.1. Lineage (GTDB taxonomy): Bacteria > Acidobacteriota > Terriglobia > Terriglobales > Acidobacteriaceae > QIAS01. Next base: position 4,125 of record QIAS01000556.1, read on the forward strand.
CTCGGCACTGGCGCCCAGGCCGGGAGCGAAAGCTTCCACCCGCTCACCACCCGAGGTGCGGCTGCCCACGGTGCAGTAGGTCAGATTGCCGATCGAGCCATCGGCAAAACGGAAACTTGCGACCACATTGTTTTCGCCGATCGGATCCTTTTTGCCGGTGGGCAGGCAGAAGGCTGAGACCGCGATCGGCTCTGAATTGAGAAGCCAGTACATGAGATCTACGAAGTGGCAGGCCTCGCCCAGGATGGCGCCGCCCATAGCAGGGTCGGCCATCCAGTAAGCACCCGAAATGCCCGGCGAATTGATACGGCAATGAAGAACGGCTGGGCCTTCGCGCCGTGCGAGTTGCTTCTTTAATTCTTGATAGGAAGGCGCGAACCGGCGGTTGAAGCCAACCGTGAGCTGTTTTCCACTTTCCTTCACCGCCTGTGAGATCTCGCAACATTCTTCACGGGTGAGCGCCATCGGCTTTTCCACGAAGACATGTTTGCCCGCTCGCAATGCAGCAAGCGCTTGCGGGGCGTGCTGCTGGTTGCGGCTCACAATCAACACGACTTGGATCCCTGCATCCTTCAATATCTCTTCATAGTCGGAAGTGCAATACTCCGCGCCAAAGCGCTCTGCGTAGCTCTTGCCTCGCGCACCATTGGAGGAGTGAATGGCACGGAGATGCGCCCGCGAGATCTTCTTGAGGTTGGGCAGATGAGCCCACCGCGCTAGACTGCCGGCTCCTACCAGAGCGACACCCATTTTTGAAGTGTCGGGAGGGGAGGGTGCCACTTCGACCTTACGCTTGGGCTGAAAATGGGTGGGCTGGTCAGTAGAAGAGGCAGCGGAGTAGCGCAGCAGCACCGCCAGACTATTCGAATTCGGGTCCATGATGGTCTCGTACGCTCTGGAGGCATCGTCGAGAGGGAACTCATGGGTGACCAGCGGCTGAATCTGCACACGTCCGGCGGAAACCAGGCGCAGGAATTCTTCCATGTTGCGGTTTTCGGTCCAACGTACATAGGGCAGGGGATAATCCTGACCTTGTTGTTCGTATACGGGATCGTAACTGCCTGGACCATAAGCGCGCGCCATGAGGAGCTGAATTTCCTTGCGGTACATGTCATACCACGGGAAGCTCAGCTCAACCGCGCCGACATCCACGATGTGTCCGCGATCACGACAGATATCAACCGCAAGCTGGCAGGGAGCAGCAGACTTGGCCGCCGCAGCAACGATCACGCAATCGATGCCTTGGCCACCGGTCAGAGCACTGATATTCTCGCGGACTTGCGCGCCACCGGGCACTCCGGCATCGGCACCTAAACGAAGCGCCAGTTCCACTCGCGCCGGTTTGAGGTCTGTAGCGACGACGAACCCTCCCTG
>QIAS01000556.1:5692-7315 GCA_003225615.1 Acidobacteriota bacterium
CCTCACCACCGTAGGCGACCCGGGCGCCAAGTTCCAGGTCGAGCACCGTCTCATGCTTGTCAACGATGATGCCGGCGCCGGAGTATCCCAGCACGGCGTATTCGTTGAACAGCTTAGCCTTCAGTTCCGCGAAGGTTCGAGTCGGTCCTTGAGACTTAAGAACATCCCAGATTTTGCTGAGCTGGGATGGATTTTCGGCGACCGCCTTCAATACCCCCTCCTGATGGATACTGGCGGTTTCGGTGCCGCTGCTGATCAGGGAATATACGGGACGCACCAGGACATGTTGCGGGACGACCACCGGGTCGGGGACTTCTTCCACCGCAATTTCTTTCAAGCCTTTGCGGACAACTTGTTTCATGGGCCCTTCCCTCGCCGGCAAGGTGGCACTCGTAGCGCCAAGCTATACATTCTTCCCACGGGGAGACTCCGGCTCACAGCTGGGTGCGAATCAGAACTAATCAGCGACGCCGGCAGTAGCGGCGTTCACCGCGTCAACATCGGCTCCAACGTCCTTTTCGTCCGTTCCCCCATTGTGATATGGACTGGATGGCCGCAAGTGATAATCACCGCCATTGCCGTTTGCAAAATTCACGAACCCAACCGCAGCCCAATTCTTGGGGAAGAATTGCGAACAACTCTTTAACTTACCGCAATGAGGAGTTTTGGGATAGGGATCTCCGGGGAGCGCAGGTTTAGAACCTGTATGCACGATCACATTATTCGTGAATATCCAGTCACCACCAAAACAGCGGTCGAGGGCGCCCACAGCGCCGGCTGGACCCGAGCACCCCTTATTGCCGCCCCCCACAGGCAGCGCGCGGAATCCAAGTTCCCCAGAGCCCACCAGGTTGTTTCGGAAAACGAAATTCGAGAATACCTGGGGGGGAGAATTGACGGCTAGGAACATGGCGCCCCCGACCAGGAATCCGGTGTTGTGTTCAATAGCAATATCATGGGGCCAATTCGACGGCTGATTGGTAGTCATGCCAAAGAGCGTGCCTGCCGTGCAACACGAACCCGGGTCGTAAGTTGGTCCGCTAATGTCTTCGAAGATATTGTCGTGGATGTGGACATTGTAGATGGCGCCAGAAAAGAAGTGGCAACTTCCAGTACCACCTCCAGGTTCCCCCACACAAGTAGTTGCATAGACGGAAGCGAGGCCGAGCGCGTTAGCGGTGTGGCGCACAACATTGTAACGGAAAACCAGATCGTGCACTGTACAGCTGGGACATGCCCCATATTGATTCTTGGGAGTTAGGAGAATAGCCGTGCCGACTTGCGCCATTTTCCAGTTATTCTCAAATATATTCCCCTCGATCAGCTCGCGTATGGAGTTCTTGGTCTCATAAAGATTCTTGACCGTGAAGAGAGTTCCAAAATAGGTAGGGCTCTTCTGCCACCAGATCAGCGGCTTGAACACATGATTGCGGCGGAACTCAACATCGGAGATGGTTGTCGTCGAGGTCCCGCCGCCCCACAAGACGGAGACTCCCGCAGCTTCCAGAAAGTTGTTCACGATCTTCACCGGACCAATTCCGGTTACCGACCCGATAGCCGAGGAATCAGCCCCGAAACCCGAAACCTTGGAGTGAATGTCCGAAATGAACGAGTCGATGACGG
>QIAS01000295.1 GCA_003225615.1 Acidobacteriota bacterium
CGTCCCCAGCTCCGAAGGTAAAGCATGTATAGAACGATCACCACATTAATAACCAGGATGCTCACATGCATCCAGCTTGGCTTACGCACCAGTTCGTAAATTTCGAACGGCAGATACAAACTGCCTGATGCGAACGCCAGCCATTCCGCCCACGCCCGCGCCCTCCACAACCCGTAAGCTTCCGCGAACCGCAATATGGAATAGGCAACCGCCGTCGCTGCCACCACCCACAATCTCGTATCGCTGAACCGGTCCGCCAAATTAAGAAAAACTTGCGCATACCGGTGATCGGGACTGATGTGCAGAACTTCCAGAAAATTCTCCGCCACCTCCCACGCCTGCCCGTGAACCAGCGCAAGCCCGAAGCCCAGCAGCAGCACGGCCAACCCTTTGGCGAATTCCAGAGATGCCACTAATCGCAAGCCTTTCAGGTGCGGCTCGCGCCGGCTACTACCGGTTGCGGCTGCGTTGCACGATGCGGTACTGCACTTTGCCTGTCAGTTCCATGACTGAAAAGAGCTCGAGTCGAAGCTCAGCCGCGGAGAGCAGAAAGCGCCGCTCCCCACCCCGGAGCACCAAAGTAATCCGCTACCTCACATCCTCGAGTGATGCACATCACAGGTAAACGGCAGCGACTGCGCCATAATCAAACTGGAAACACAGGCTAGCGTCGAACCTGACAGCTCGGCCTGTAAGAAAGGAAGAGCGACATGAAAACCTGGCATGTCATCATCCTGACCATCGCATTGCTGGCTGCCCTTTCTGCTGTGGCCGCCGAGAATCCTGAAAATCGCAAAGCAGCCGTGCCCAAATACGACGCTCGTACCGAAGCCACCTTCAAGGGAACCGTCGTCGAGGTGACGGATCGTAATTGTCCGGTCAGCGGCGGTATGGGCTCGCACATAATTTTGAAAGTGGGCGAAAAGACAATTGAGATCCACCTTGCCGCGACCAAGTTCGTAAAAACTTACGAACTAGTCTTCAACAAAGGCGACGCGATCGAAGTCATAGGTTCAAAAGTAAAGTTCGAGGACGTCGACACCATCTTCGCCCGCGAGATCCACCGCGGAAACGACACGTTCGTCTTTCGCGATAAGGACGGCAAGCCGATCTGGTAATTCGGCAGCCTGGACGGGCGCCGTATTTGGCAACTCCTGCCCTCCAGGCCAAGATAACCAACTTCAATTCCTATTCCAGAGCTGCACTCTCTTCCCCGCTGATGCGCCGCATCCCACCCAAACCTTGACAGTGCCCTCGCTACGAAGGCTTTGTCGAGGCCTCGAAAACCCCTGCGGGACTGCATATCCAAAGGGTTGCCTCTGCAACAACCGATCCAAACTATTCCTGCAGCAAACAACAGTGTAGCCCTTCACAATCATCTTAACGGTACTCTGGAGAGACTGGGTCTATGATCAAATTTCCCGATGGGCCGAGTATCGTTAGCCACGCACAACAATTTTTACCGGCATCCTTCGTACTCGCGGCAACGCGCATAGTTGGCAGCAATCTGTCTCGCGGCCTGATCTTCCTGTGTTTTCTATCTGTTTCCTCAGCGGCATTTGCCGGAACCGTCACCATCACGTCTCCCGCCAATGGTTCCAGCGTGAACTCGCCGGTTCACGTGCATGCGACCTACAGCGCGACCGCCACCTACATGAAACTCTGGGTGGACCACGTGGCCTCAACAGTGCAACAGAACACAAATGTCTTTGACAGCTTTGTCACGCTGTCCAACGGATCGCATTTGATTGAAGTACAGGCTAAAGATGCCTCCACGCTGCAGATTTTTACGACCGCAGCAAACATCACGGTGGCAACCTTGGCAGTAAATCCCCCGGCAACGAGTTTGCCGCCAGGAGGAACGCAGCAGTTCACGGAGACTGACACTGCCAGTACATCTGTGACGTGGTCCGCTACCGGCGGTACCATCACCAACAATGGGCTATATACCGCGGGTTCGACGACGGGCACTTTTGCCGTGACTGCGAAAGATTCCGCCGGCAACACCACCACAGCTTCAATGGTTATCGCACCGGTGCACACCGTCACCAACCTATGCCAGTACTGTCACTGCAGCCTACATGAAGGTTTGGGTGGACCACGTAGCCGGACTGGTCATTCACAGCACAAATACGTTTGTAACCAGTTTGTACTTGTCGACGGGCGCCCACCTGATTGAAGTGCAGGCCAAGGATGCGACAACGGGAACCGTTTACACCACTCCCACCAACATAACCGTGAGCGGCAGTTCCGGCGGAGCGGTCACGGTGACTCCGTCCTCCGTGACTTTGAAACCTGGCGCCACGCAGCAGTTCACCGCGTCGGACAGTGCCGGATTGCCGGTGACCTGGTCGGCAACCGGAGGAACCATTACCACTAGCGGCCTCTACACCGCAGGCGCCACCACCGGCACGTTTACTGTGACGGCCACCGATTCAAACAGCAACAAAGGCACCGCCAGCGTCACCATTCAGAATTCCACATCAGGCAGCCTGAACTACACAACCTGGAAAAACGACAACCTGCGCACCGGGCAACAACTACAGGAGACCGTGCTCGCTCCCTCCAACGTGAACTCGACGCATTTCGGTATCAAATTCAGCGAGTCCGTGGATGGATACCTATTCGCCCAACCGCTTTACCTGTCGAAGTTGTCGATCGCGGGAGGCACGCACAATGTCGTCTTCGTGGCCACCGAGCACGACAGCGTCTACGCCTTCGACGCCGATACGGGTGGGACAGCCCTGTGGCATAAGAACTTCATCCCTTCAGGGGCAAGCACAGTTTCGGAGTCGTTTGTAGGCAGCACCATCTATCCCGAAATTGGCATTACGGGCACGCCCGTCATCGATCCCTTTGCGGGCACAATTTATTTCGTGACAGAAACTTTGGAAAGCAGCAACGTAGTTTTTCGCCTGCACGCGCTCGACGTTACCACGGGTAACGAACGGCCAAGCAGTCCGGTAGTGATTAGCGCCTCGGGATTCCAGCCCAAAGAGCAGTTGCAGCGGCCCGGTCTGTTGCTGGCCAACGGCAATGTCTACATCGCCTTCGGTTCGCAGGGTGACCACTTGCCCTACCACGGCTGGATTTTCGCCTACAGTGCCGGCTCTTTAGCGCAGATCGCAGTTTGGAATTCCACATCCACCGGAGGTGAAGGCGCAATCTGGATGGCGGGCGCCGGCATCTCCGCAGATTCCAGCGGCAACTTGTACGTTATGACCAGCAATGGGGACTATAACGGAAGCACAAATTTTGGCCAGAGCTTCGTCAAGCTATCGCCCAACCTCACGGTGCTCGACCACTTCACTCCCTATAACTGGTCTTCACTATCCGCGGTTGACTCGGATTTGGGTTCGGGAGGAATTCTGCTGGTTCCCACTCAATCGGTGAACTTTCCACACGAGCTGATTGCCTGCGGCAAACCAACCACCGTCTGGGTCCTGAATCGTGACAAGATGGGAGGCCTTGAATCCGCACCCAATAACGGTCAGGCGATCCAGGAAGTCAACAGCGTGGTAGGAGGCGGAGCCGGCACTCAATCGACCGATCACTGCTTCATGACCCCGGCCTTCTGGCAGCAGAACCTCTACTTCATCGGCAACAACGACGTGATGAAGGCCTTCCATCTGGATTCCACCACGGGCTTGATGTCGACGGCTCCAACCTCAAAAAGCAGTTTCGAATTCCTGTTCCCCGGCGCGCAGCCGGTGGTCTCGTCCAATGGCTCCAGCAACGGAATTGTCTGGGCAGCGAATTACTCGACCAGCAGCGTGTTCCTGCACGCCTACGACGCAACTAATCTCGCCACCGAACTCTACCGTAGCGTCAGCCTGGGAGCAGGCGCCAAGTGGGCAACCCCCACCGTGGTGAATGGAAAGGTCTACCTTGGAACCACCAGCAAGTTGTATGTATTCGGCTCAATGTAAGAACGCTTTCGTGCAACCCTGTCTCACCACTACGGAACCAATTTAACGGTGTCATCCTGAGCGCAGCAGGCCGCCGTTGCGGCGGCCTGCGGAGTCGAAGGACCCCGTGACTGCATGCACCACAACAGTCCTACACGGGTGTTTTCACCATGGACCATGACTGTTTCCTTACTATGATCGCGCACACAAAAATCTTTCCGCAGAAATTCGTTTTCACTCCCACCCGCTGAATATCTCCATCCAAATTGTTTCCCAATTAATCGCACGCAAATGTGACTTCCGTCACCAACAATTCACAAATCTTAAGGTGTTTCGCCGATTGTCACCGCCCAACGATGATCGTATCTTGATCCCACCTCGGAGACCCTGCCAGACCGTACGCGTGCTTCACACTTCGTGTGGCGGACGGATGTAAGTCAAGAAATTTAAAAAAAAGGATGGTGCGTATGAACCGCCTCACAGCATCCCTGCCAGCAGTGTCTGTCGTTCTCGCGATTTCCTTATTTGCTCTTATCCTGTTCTCGGCTCATCCTTTAACCGCGCAGACCTTCGCCTGTCCCACGGGTACGGTGGATGTCATGAAGTACTTCGCATTGTCAGCCCAAAAGCGGCCTTCACAATTCATGAGCGGAAGTCCGAACCCCATTTACACCGAGGTCGCTCCCAATCAGGACTTTGCTAGCGGCGGTTACTGGTTCTGGTTGAAAAGCCCGACTGCCCACGGATTCGACGTCAAGGCCTTCAACAAAAGCTATGTATACATGCGTTCCACGGAACTGAACTGGACCGACAACACCAGCTTCAAGCGTTTCGTTTACGATTTGCCCATCGCCGCACGTTGCGTCCCCTCGGGGAAACCGGGCCCCGCAATTAAAGTTGCCAACACCACTTTCAAGTACTACCAATCCTGCGTTGCCTACAAGTCCAGCACGCTTGGAACTTCAGTCAACACCCTGGACGCTCCCGTGCTCATGAATGCCGGTGGCAACATTGGCCAGGTCTGGACTCGAGTTCTGCACTACCACTACGACTGCAACTCCAGCTATCAGAGCTGCGCCGACGAGGAGCAGTTCTACTTAGGCAATGGATACGGGCTGTGGCAATGGAAACATCTGAAGAACGGAGTGCTCTCCGGGTCAGCCCTGATGAACAAACTTACATCCGGAACCGCAGGCGGAGCCCTGCCATGCACTAACAGTTATCAATAACCCGGCAGTTCCCGCTTGCCGGTTCGAAGTTGATGCGGCTGACTTGTATTCCTGAAAAATCGCTCACGTGGGGACGGACGCCTCGCCCGTCCCAGCGAGCAGGCTCTCATTATCGCCACACACCTGCGAACGAAACAGACAGCAATCGCCGTCCTGCTATTGGGCCAACGGGGGAAACCCAAGGAGCAATAGTGTGTTCCCCCGCAAATACTAGTGATGAGGTCGCAAAAAAATTGCTAGATTTCCAGATTTTTAGCAGGATTTCCAAATTGTACATTCCTGCGCCGAAAGGGGATAAACCCACGAGCACAAGTCTTAAGCCCCCCGTAACTCCCCCATTCCCCGCCATTCCCCCCTCTCTTGGTTTACGATGATTATTGCCCGCTCCCATGCAAGCTGCCGCCAATCCTCCCATTGCCACGCGCGCCATCGCCACCCGCGGACCTCTGGTTCTCGCCATCCTCGTCGCCTTGGCCGTCATAGGACTCGTGGGCGTTAACCAGCTCGTCGTTATCCACCGCCGCCAGGTAAGGAAGTTGGCGGAAAAGGCGTACCAGCTCGGCCTTGCCGAGCAGCAATCCGGAAAGCCCGAACGCGCGATCGAAGATTTCCGCGCCGCGCTCAGCTACGATCCCGACAACGACCAGTACCAGCTCAGCCTGGGCCGCGCACTCCGCGACACCGGCCGCCTCGACGAAGCCGAATCCTATCTCTTCAGCCTTTGGCAGCGCACCCCGCAGGACAGTACCATCAACCTCGCTTTAGCACGGCTGGCGGTTCGCAAAGACAATCTCGACGAAGCCCTGCGCTACTATCACAATGCTATTTATGGAGTGTGGAAGTCCGATCCCGACGCCAATCGCCGCCAGGCCCGCTTCGAGCTGACCGAGTTCCTCTTGCAGAAAGGCGCGCTACCGCAGGCACAAGCGGAGTTGGTCGGTATCCTGCCCACGCTTGCTAAAGATCCCGCGGTGCATCTCCGTGTCGCCGAAATGCTCAACCGCGCCCAGGACTACAACCGCGCCCTTACAGAATTTCAATACGTGCTGCAAAAAGATCGCCACAATGCCGCCGCACTCCTCGGCGCCGGACAGGCCGCCTTTCAACTCGCTCGCTATCGCACCGCGCAAATTTATCTGCTGGGCGCGGTCAACACCGAACCGGGAAACGAGCGCGCCGCTCAGCTCTTGCAGAATGCAACCCTCGTCCTGCAAGCGGATCCTTTCCGCCGCGGCATCTCCGACGTCGAACGCAATCTCCGCATTCAAGTCGCCTTCGCTCAGGTTGGCCGCCGCCTCGATAGTTGTTTAGCCCCTCCCGATTCCGACGCATCTTCCCCAACCGATGCCGGCACTGCCGCTCTACCCCCCGATCTTGCCGCTCTAAAAACCAAATGGAAGCAGATGCAACCCAAACTTTCCCGCATGAGCGACGAACCTTCATCCGATCTGCAGGACGCCATCATGGACCTCGTCTTCCAGATCGAGCAGCAGACCCAAACTGAATGCGGCCCGCCGCAAGCCCTCGATCAGGCTCTGCTGGCCATCGCCCGCGATCCCACCGGAGTCGACCGATGACCGATCCGTCGCCTCAACTCCAATCCGCGGACACGGCTACGCTGAACGGTGCCCCCGCTCCCGCCGCCAGGGCCAGCCGCCAGGCTGCCCGTCAGGCTATACGCGCCGCGTTCCAGGAAGACCGTTTCTTCCTCGTGCTCGCCGTCTTCATCGGAATTTTTGCCGGCCTCGCTGTGGTCTGCTTCCGCCTGGCCATTGAATGGAGCCGCATTGCGCTCCTCGGCCCCGTCCCGCAACCTCACACCCTACGTCTGCTGTGGGTTCCCGCCGCAGTCAGCCTTGTGGTTGCTGTGCTCGTGATGCACCTCTTCCCACTCGTCCGCGGCAGCGGAGTCAATCAGACTAAAGCCGCTCTCTACATCTATAACGGGTTCATCCCCATCCGTACCGCGATCGGAAAATTCATCACCGCCGCCCTCGCCATCGGCGCCGGACATTCCCTCGGCCCCGAAGATCCCTCGCTGCAAATCGGAGCTGGCATGGCTTCATTTCTCGGACGCCGCCTCGAACTCTCGCGCCAGAAGCAGCGTCTGCTCGCCCCCGTCGGCGCCGCCGCCGGCCTGGCCGCCGCTTTCAACGCTCCCATCTCTGCGGTTCTCTTCGTCATCGAAGAAGTCATCGGCCGCTGGAGCAGCGGAATCCTCGGCGCCGTCGTCCTCTCTGCCATCTCCAGTGTCGTCGTGGTCCGCTGGTATCTCGGATCCGAACCGCTGTTCCGCATTCCCGTCGTCGGCATGGGCAAGCCCATCGAACTCCTCGCCTACGCCGCGCTCGGCGTCATTGGAGGCATCGCCGCCGTCATTTTCTCCAAGCTCATCGCCTACTTCCGCCCGCGTCTGAAAGCTCTTCCCCGCTGGACGCAATATCTTCAACCTTCCGCTGCCGGATTCCTCATCGGCCTCATCGGCTTTTTCGGAGCTCCGCAAGTCATGGGCGCCGGCTATCAATACATCGACCAGGCCATGCACGGTCAGTTCGCCTGGAAATTTCTCGCACTGCTCGCAGTCCTGAAAATCATCGCTACCACGCTCTCCTTCATCAGCGGAACCCCCGGCGGCATGTTCGCGCCCACCCTCTTCATCGGAGCCATGCTCGGGGGCGCAGTCGGCGGCGCTGCCCATCTTTTT
>QIAS01000296.1:0-588 GCA_003225615.1 Acidobacteriota bacterium
GGGCGGCGTTGGAGGAGGCAATCGCGCGCCGAGCGCGCGAACTTTACGAATTGCGCGGCCGGGTGGAGGGGCATGACCTGGAAGACTGGCTACAAGCCGAAGCAGAAATGAGCGGGAAGATTGCAAAACAAGAAAAGCCTTCCGATGACACACGTCGCGCTGAGCAGATAGTACAACCACCGGCGCCAGCAGCCCCGGTTAATCGAAAACCAGCTTTCTTCAACGTCAAAGTTGATGGAGTTTTGTACACCGTCGAGTATGACTCCAACCATTGCGATTCCTATAGGCCCGGCATGTTGAAGAGAGGCCAGCCTCTCCAACTTCGACTTGAGGAAGACAAACTGTACGTGAAGCTTCCGAACAGCAAGGAACTGGAAACCAAGGTCATCAAAAAGCAGTAGAGCAGGAGAAACCTCTTAGAAAAAAACCGCCCTCTCGGGCGGCTGGACGGGCGAAGTGCCCATCCTATTCAACCATTTAGAAAACTTCAGTCAGCGGCGGCGCGGGCAGTTTCTGGCGTACGTTCTCTCTCAATGCGCATGCTGTATAAGGAGCGGTATACAAAGACCAGAGATATCAAGAAGAACA
>QIAS01000296.1:611-1277 GCA_003225615.1 Acidobacteriota bacterium
GCCTTTCTCGTGCGTCAGGCTCACCGCCAATTCTACCGCCAGTAATCCGAACAGCGTCGTGAACTTAATGACTGGGTTCAGGGCGACGGAAGAAGTATCTTTGAAGGGATCGCCCACTGTGTCACCGATCACGGTAGCGGCATGCAGGTCGGTACCCTTCTGCTTGAGTTCGACTTCCACAATCTTCTTGGCGTTATCCCAGGCGGCGCCCGCATTTGCCATGAAGATGGCCTGGTAGAGGCCGAAGGCCGCAATCGAGATCAGGTAGCCGATAAAGAAGAACGGTTCCACGAAGGCGAAGGCCAGCGTGGCGAAGAACACTCCGATGAAGATGTTCAGCATGCCTTTTTGCGCATACCTGGTGCAGATTTCGACTACTTTCTTACTGTCCGCGACGGAAGCCTTCTCTGAGCTCTCCAGCTTAATGTTGGCCTTGATGAATTCCACGGCGCGATAAGCACCGGTACTCACCGCCTGAGTTGAGGCGCCAGTGAACCAATAAATTATCGCTCCGCCGGTGATCAAGCCGAGCACGAATGGGGCGTGCAGCAGCGAGAGTTTATCCACATTGACGGTCAATCCATTGGTGAGCGCCATGATGATCGAGAAAATCATGGTAGTGGCGCCGACCACGGCGGTTCCGATCAGCACCGGCTTGGCAGTCGC
>QIAS01000296.1:1368-20917 GCA_003225615.1 Acidobacteriota bacterium
CCAGGGACTTGCTCGATCAAAGAGAGTTCATATACTGACTGGGCGTTATCGGTTACTGGACCGTAGGAATCCACCGCGATGGTTACTGGACCCATGCCGAGGAAACCGAACGCGACCAGGCCAAAAGCGAAGACAGGGGCAGCTACCATTGTGGTGGCAACCGCCAGTCCCATGGTGCTCATGTAGTACCCGATGGCCATTAGCGAGACCATTGTTAATCCCAGGTAGTAGCCGGAAAAGTTTCCCGCCACGAATCCCGACAGGATGGCAAGCGAGGCGCCGCCCTCCTGGGCGGAGATAACAACTTCTTTCACGTGTCGTGATTCGGTAGAAGTAAACACCTTTACCAGTTCCGGGATCAGCGCGCCCGCCAGGGTGCCGCACGAAATGATCGTAGCCAGCTTCCACCACTGGGTGGTGTCTCCACCTAGAGTGGGAATAATCAGAGACGAGACAATGTAGGTCAGCACAATGGAGACGACCGAGGTGATCCATACCAAGGATGTGAGAGGCGCCTCGAAGTTCATCTTTTGCGCATTACCGTACTTCGCCTTCGCAATCGCCGCATTAATAAAGTAGGCAGCGGCGCTGGCGATGAGCATCACGACACGCATAATGAAGATCCACACCAGCAGTTGCACCTGCACCATCGGATCCTTAACGCCGAGCAGGATAAACGTGATGAGTGCCACGCCAGTGACGCCGTAGGTTTCAAATCCGTCGGCACTGGGGCCAACCGAATCTCCGGCGTTGTCGCCGGTGCAATCGGCAATTACGCCCGGGTTGCGGGCATCATCTTCCTTAATCTTGAAGACGATCTTCATCAGATCGGAGCCGATGTCGGCGATCTTGGTGAAAATGCCGCCTGCGATACGCAGGGCAGCGGCGCCGAGCGATTCGCCGATCGCAAAACCGATGAAGCAAGGGCCGGCATAATCGCCGGGAATAAAGAGCAGGATGACCAGCATCATGAGCAGTTCGACGCTGATCAGCATCATGCCAATGCTCATACCGGCTTCCAGAGGAATTTGATAGCAGGGAAATGGCTTGCCGGGAAGGGAAGCGAATGCGGTACGCGAGTTGGCAAAAGTATTTACTCGAATGCCGAACCAGGCCACACCGTAGCTGCCCCCGATTCCGATGAGGCTAAAAGCCAGAATGATGGGCAGCGTGACAGCGATAGGCTTTCCGGGAACAGGCGCCAGTACGCCAAAATAAAGAATAATTACGACCGCGATGAAAACCCACAGCAGCATCAGGAACTTGCCCTGAGTGATGAGGTAAGTCTTGCAGGTCTCGTAAATCAGTTCAGAAATTTCCCGCATCGCGCGATGCACAGGCAGATTTTTCAGCTTGGTGTAAATGACGAGGCCGAAAAGCAAACCGAAAACGCAAAAGAGAATTCCAAATAAGAGAAGCTTGTGCCCATCTACACCAAGAAACTGAACGGATGAAAGGTCAGGAACTTTGAGGGCCGCTTCGCCGCCGACTTCTTCACCAGGTTGGGCAAGCGCCGAGGCCGAGGCAAGGGTGAGCACGCCCAGAACGCCCGCCAAACACTTAGCAAAACGGCATCCTGAGGACGCAGCAGTTGCGATCCAGGTGCGCATATGAATTCCTCCAGAACGAAAGCTTTTTATCAGGGATGACAACGTGTTTTAAGGCACCACCTTCCGGCAGACGGGCGTCACCGGACGTTCTGGCTTCCGAGCGTCGGGAGAGCGCATTACCGGAGTTCCGAACACGCTTCCACTGCAAGACTTGAACAGGAGTGCTGAGTTTGGCCGCGTCGGAGTCAATCGTGCCGGATTCGTTCAGGCAGGAGTTACACCAGTGCCCAAGCTGATCCGACACAACGTGGCAGTTTACAACATGTTAGGGGAGGGTGCCAATCCCGGGCTCGCGCCGCCCGGTAAAACCCGCGCGGGCAGGAGTGCCCGCGACAAGACGTTACGGTTTCACCCCCAGCTGCCAGAAGATATCGGTGTACTCTTCGATTTGCTTGGCTACCGGCTTGCCCGCGCCGTGGCCCGCCTTGGTCTCGATCCGCAGCAGAATTGGACGCTCCTTGCTGGCCCCATTCTTGGCTTCAGCCTGCATCAATGCCGCCATTTTCTTGGCGTGCATGGGATCCACTCGCGTGTCAGTGTCCGCCGTCATGAACAGAATTGCAGGGTACTCCACGCCTTCTTTGACATGGTGGTAAGGGGAGTAAGCGTAGAGAAAAGCGAATTGTTTGGGGTCTTCGGCGCTGCCGTACTCGGGAATCCAGAGCTTGGCAATCTGGAAGTTCTGGTAACGCAGCATGTCGAGCAGGGGCACGGCGCAGACTACCGCGCGGAACAGGTCAGGGCGCTGAGTGATCATAGCGCCCATCAGCAGGCCGCCGTTGGAGCCGCCCTGGATGGCAAGATGGTCCTTATCTGTGTATTTTGCCGAAATCAGGTATTCCGCAGCGGCGATGAAGTCGTCAAAAACATTCTGCTTTTTGTCCAACATTCCTGCACGATGCCAGTCCTCGCCAAATTCCGCTCCGCCGCGTAGATTCGCGAGCGCGTAAATTCCTCCGTGCTCCAGCCACAGATAGGCACTGCGATTGAAAGATGGCGTCATGCTGATGTTGAATCCGCCGTAGCCGGTCAGCATCGCCGGATTCCTGCCATTCCTTTCTATTCCTTTTTTGTAGACCACGAACATGGGCACGCGCGTGCTGTCTTTCGAGTTGTACCAGACCTGCTCGACCGCATAGACCGAGGGATCGATGGAAGGCGCGTCCACCTTGCCCCATTGTGAGGTCTTGTGGTCGGTCAGGTCATAGCGGTAGATGGAGGGAGGAACGGTGAACGACTGGAATCCGAAGAACGCTTCGTTCTTGTCCCACTTGGTCGGAAGGCTTATATCGTCCAGCTTCTTGCCATCGAGGTCGAAGAGCCTGAGTTGCGAAGTGGCATTGTGCTCATATTGCGCGAACAGCTTGCCGCCAAAGATGCCCACGCCCTGGAGCACTGCTTCACTCTGCGGAATAATTTCCTTCCAATTTGCGCGCTTCGGACTGGCTGCGTCAGCCACAAACACGTGGTAGTGGGGAGCGTCTTCGTTGGTGGTGATATAGAGCTTTCCTTTCAGCACGTCGCCGCTATAGAGAAATTCTTTCCCAGTGGTCATTTCCACGGGCGGAGTGCCAGCCTTCAGATCCATTAAATACATCTCGCTCTTGCTCCAGCCTTCGAAGACTGTGATGACCAGCCAGCGATCATCTTCGGAGAGAGAGACGCCGGGAATATCCTGCGCGTTGCGGCCTTCGCCGAAGATGAGCGGGTCTTTGCCGGGATCGCCGCCCATGACGTGGTAAAAGACCTTGACGTGGTAGACCTCTTCGCCGGTTGGGACCTCTCCTTTCTTAGGATGGCGGGTGTAGTAGAAGCCGGAGTTGTCATGTTTCCACGCCACGCTGGCAAAACGGGTGCGCTCGATTGTGTCAGGCAAAGTTTTGCCGGATGCGGTTTCGATGATGTGGAGGGTACTTTCTTCCGAGCCGCTGGCCGAAATGCCGTACGCCACATATTTCCCATCTTCGGAGGGGAACCACCAGTCCAGCGCCATGGTTCCGTCCGCCGCCATCTGGTTTGCGTCCACCAGGGTTCGATCCGTTCCGCTCACCCCTTCGCGCACGTAAAGCACCGGCTGGTTCTGCGTGCCTTCACGGCGCGTATAGAAGTAATACTTTCCGGCTAGTTGGGGCGCGCCGATGGTGCCAATGGCAACCAATTGCGAGAGGCGGGTGTGAATCTGTTCGCGGCCGGGTAGCGGGTCGAGCATGCTGCGCGTGTAGGAGAGTTCGGCTTGCACGTAGGCCTGGGTATCCGGGTTGCTGGAATCTTCCATGTAGCGGTAAGGGTCCACAATCTTGTGCCCTTGGACCGTCTCCTCCACGGGCGCGACCTTGGCTTTCGGAGGCCCTACTGGGGTGGTGGTCGGACTGGCACTGTCGGCGGCAAAGACGCCAATGACGAAGACGAACATGAAAGCGACGATGCAAAGCAAACGAAACCCTCCTGGCATATGCACCTCGTAGAGATTGCTGGGACAATACTAAGTTAACAAAAATCAAGGAACATGGGTCAATTCAGGTGTTTAGACTGCGCTCGGCGGCAAACGTGATCGTGGGTTTTCAGCGCAGGCGCGGGGTGCTATTATGAAGACGGTAATTCAACTGACAAGCCTTTTCCGGATTGTCCCACGACACTCCTCAGTAGCTCAATGGCAGAGCATCCGGCTGTTAACCGGAGGGTTGTAGGTTCGAGTCCTACCTGAGGAGCCAATCTTACAAAGGCTTAGCCTCCTCTGCGCTCCGTTTGCGCTCCGTTTGTCGGAAAAGCAAGCTGAGGCACTTTGCTGCTGGCGGAAGTCATCTCATCCGTTACAACGTCCCCGTAAATGTTGTTCGTAACAAGGGCATCTGTACCCAAGAACCAAAGAGTTTGGCACGCACCGGAAACGCTTTTCGGATCGCATTGATTGTTGCAGCTTCTACAGCGTTCGAAGTGCGCTAACTGCGGCCAACCTCCATGAACTGGCTCGGTTTGTGATCACAAGGGCATGTGCCGCGCCGGGGACTCTGAAACCTGGCTTGCGCGCTCCTTGACACGAAATCTGCTTCGGCATAACCTTTTCTGACTTTCAAAGGAACCCATCAAAATTAGATTGTTCCGAGGTGGCGGGGCATGGCGCCCGGCGGAAATATCTGTGCGTTATTGGTGGGCCTGGCAGCTTTTGCTGGCTGGACGCTCTCCCGCTTCACTGTGCCTCGGCGTGTGGGTTGGGTTAACTTGCTTGGCGGAGTGGGTATCCTCGCTCTCTTCTTTTCCATCGATCCATTCCCCACCAGTTGCTTCATGATCTGCTCTCGACTTCGAGTCTTTATGGGGTGAGTGCAGTGTCCGTCCTCTGTTTGTCTGGGCGCATCGATTCCACATCGACGAACTTCGCGTCGGCGAGCGACCTGGCAAGCGCACTGCGGCGAGCGGAGGCCGCCCACGGGCAGCACGAGAAGCGCACCGGGCAGCGCGACGCGAACTGGCCGGACTGGTACGCCGAGTACATGGCGGCGGAGCAGTCGGGCAAAGAATTGCCGCAATGAAGCATTTCGACGCCATCATCATCGGGACGGGCCAGGCAGGCCCGTCCCTGGCGGCGCGGTTCGCCGGTGCGGGCAAGACAGTCGCCATCATCGAACGTCACAAGTTTGGCGGCACCTGTGTGAACACGGGCTGCATCCCGACAAAGACGATGGTTGCCAGCGCGTATGCAGCCCACGTTGCCCATCGAGGCGCCGAATATGGTTTTGCTGTCACCGGCGATGTGCGCGTCGATATGAAGCGTGTGAAAGCACGCAAGGATGCGGTTTCCGGACGGTCGAACACAGGCGTAAAGGAATGGTTGCGAGGACTGAGAAACTGCACGGTCATCCAGGGCCATGCCCGCTTTCAGTCGTCCCGCACTGTCGTGGTCAACGATGAAATTCTTGAAGCCGACAACATTTTCATCAACGTCGGCGGGCGTGCCTATGTTCCCGATATGCCAGGGATCCATGATGTCCCGTTTCTCACCAACTCCTCGATGATGGAGGTCGACTTCCTGCCGAAGCATCTAGTTGTGGTCGGCGGAAGTTATGTTGGATTGGAATTTGCTCAGATGTATCGCCGCTTCGGCAGCGAAGTCACGATTGTGGAGATGGCACCGCGCCTGATTGGACGAGAAGACGAAGATGTTTCTGATGCTGTGCGAGAAATCATGGAGGCCGAGGAGATGCAGATTCGGCTGAATGCGAAATGTATATCACTGGCAAAGCGCGACGGCGGTGTGGCAGTTCATGTCACATGCGAAGATGGCCCGCCGGACGTAGTAGGCACTCACGTTCTTGTCGCGGTGGGACGTATCCCCAACACGAGCGACTTGGGTCTTGACCGTGCTGGAATTGTGACTGACCGGCGCGGCTACATCGTCGTTGACGATGAGCTGCAAACCAACGTTCCCGGCATCTGGGCCTTGGGTGACTGCAACGGCCGCGGCGCTTTTACACATACTTCGTACAACGATTATGAAATCGTCGCCGACAATCTGTTCAACGCAGACCATCGCCGCGTCTCAGACCGGATCCAGGCTTACGCCTTATACATAGATCCGCCGCTTGGCCGCTGCGGCATGACGGACGCCGAAATACGGAAGTCCGGACGCCGCGCACTCGCCACGAAATATGCCATGAGCCGAGTGAGTCGGGCCTATGAGAAGGGCGAGACACGGGGGTTCATCAAAATCTCTGTGGACGCGGAGACAAAACAGATTCTGGGTGCTGCGATTCTGGGCACCGGAGGCGATGAAGTCATTCATGTTTTGCTGGATGTCATGTACGCGAAGGCTCCATACACGGTCATCCAGCGGGCAATGCATATTCATCCGACGGTTGCGGAATATCTCCCCACCGTTTTGGGAAAACTGGAACCTTTCGCGTAGGAGGCAGTAATCACCGTCCAACGCTACATGGGAGAAAAGAAGATAGCAAACCTAAACAAAGGGGCGTCTCTGCTATCGGTCGCTGCTGTCGTGTTGTACGCGATGACCGCAGTGGCACGAAGCACAAGCGACACTTGTAAACCCTCGCCAATTATCCCGCTCGCCACCCAGGAGTACTCGAAGGCGCTTGGCCGCACCATCAGCTTTCAGGACATTCCTCTCGGACCCTGGCGGGACGCGCTGCTCGCGCGCGGCTTGCCCGCTCACCTGGTTCACCACCTCGCGACGATGGCTGATCTGCACCGCGCGGGACGCTATGACCGGATGTCGGACGACGTGCTCACGCTCACTGGGCAAGTCCAGTAAGGTAAGAGTTGCCGACAATCCAGGAATCGCTCACGAGAAGCGCGTTTTGTCGGTACCAATCCGCAACTGACCTTCACTTTCGAATGTCCGTCATCCTCCCGCAAGCGCGCGCTGGCTAACTTCGCGGGCGTGTCGCGTCCATGGTTCGGGTTCTTCGACTACCGGGGCTGGCCCCGTTGCAGGCTCCACAGCCCGCGCGCCGAGAGGATGAGGGAGAACATCCCAGTCACGCCGAGCACGTGAAACGTCCAGACGAACAAGAAGGCTGGGCTGGACTTGGCTATCGCGCCGCGAAAAACGCCTCCCGCTCCCATCACGTGGATGACAGGTATGCCCAGCGCAAGGAGCGACCCGACGAGCATGATGATGTGCCCCGATCGCCGTTCCGCGAGCACCAACGTTCCGTACAGCCAGACAACCAGGATGGGCACCGCAACGAGGGTTGAGCCCCCTGCCTCGGGCGTCCCAATCTTGGCGTGGATGGTATCGCTCGTCAGATGAAACGTCATAAACAGGATCGAGAGCAGAGACGTGATGGTTAACATGAGGTTGTGCTTCACTTGATATTCTCCTTGTTAAGGGGCCTTCTCAAGATTAAGAATCGTCGAAGTCGCGGCGTCGATTCCGCGGTAGCCAGAACTTTGTGAGCGGTCGAACAATGCGAGCACGTGGGTGTGGCCGCCATACCCATCCCCGATTTTGAAAAACGCCCAATGTGGAGTTCTGTTCATCAGCGGCAAACCGATGGGGCTGCTTCGGTTGCCCAGCATAGAGCTTGCCCCTGATTGCTGAGGGACCACGGGCAATCCCGGAAGTAATCCAAAACGCGCAGGAGAATCTCAAAAGTAGCCCTTGAGAGGGAACGAAACATCCCTTTAAGCAGGTACTGAAGTCATATGGAACAAAAATGTGAAACAGGCATTATAGCCTCGTGGATGCTAGGCTGGACTTGGGAGTGTTCTTTGATCCACGCTGGGAAACGGGCATGCGCCGCCGCCCTACTGCTAGTGCTGCAAATCATGGCGGGAAACACTGCTGCCGTGGCGGCAGACGAAGTTAGTGCGCCGGCCAAGGGGGTTCCCGGCTGTCGTCAACGGTGCTCCGATCTTGCTACGAGTGAAGCCGCCTATGCGCCTCAAGTCCCTTCAGGGAACCTGGCTGGGGCACGATGTTTCTTTCGATTTCGATTCTTCGACTCGAACTTGGTACGGCTTGGCCGGAGCCAGCCTGAAGACCCATCCTGGTAGCTATCCGTTAGCGCTGAATGCAGAAAGCATCAGCGGAAAGACACTCTCGTTCGAACGCAAAATTCACGTTGGGCATGCGAAATATCCGAGCATCGCGATCAATGTGCCCAAGCGATACACTGAGCCGGATCCCGCCCAAGTGGAAAAGATTAAGCAGGATCAGGCACTGAAAGAGAGTCTTTTTCCGAAGAGTGGGCCCGAACGGGAATGGTCTGGTCGTTTTCTTCCGCCCGTCGACGCGCCGATTTCTGACCAGTTCGGCACTGAGCGAAAACTGAACGGCGTCATTCAAAGTACGCACCAAGGCCTGGATTACCGAGTGCCAGCAGGGACGCCGATAGCGGCGCTCAATCGCGGCACTGTTCTGCTGGCCCGTCCGCTCTTCTTCGAGGGAAACTGCGTTGTGGTGGACCACGGGCAGGGCCTGCTGAGTCTTTACCTGCACCTCTCGGAGATAACGGTAAAAGAAGGGGATCAGGTCACCGGCGGCAAGCAGATTGGTCTAAGCGGCGCAACCGGCCGCGCTACCGGAGCCCACTTGCACGTCGCCGTCCGCTGGCAGGGTGTATATCTGTCCACCTTGTTCGCACTCCGCTTGCCCTGAGCCCAACGCAAAGACCTTGCGTTTGGAGCCCACGACTCAAGCTTGCAGTCCGAACTTCCCTCGCGTGGTTGTCTGGCGCAGAGATTCCTTGAGATCGAGGTTGCGAATCAAGCGATGCAGGTAATTGGGATGCACTCCCAGAATCCGCGCAGCTTCTGTGTAATTGCCCTTGGCATCCTCGAGGGCCGTCAAAATCAGCTGTTTTTTTAGATTCTTAACTGCGGAATGGTATTTGGCGGCCGTGATTCCGGCGGGCGTTTCTGTCTCCAGCAAGGTTTCTGGAAGGTCTTCGGGCAAAATCGTATCCGACGATCCCAATACCAAGGCGTGCTCGATGGCGTTCTCCAGTTCGCGTACGTTTCCCGGCCAGTCATAGCTCATGAGAGAAGCCATAGTTTCGCGGGAAATGTTTTTCGCCTTACCCTTGGACTTTGCGCTGTGCTTTTCGACGAAGTAACGCGCCAGCAGTGGAATATCGGCTTTGCGATCGCGTAGAGCGGGCATGGTAAGAGAAA
This sequence comes from Acidobacteriota bacterium, assembly GCA_003225615.1. Classification (GTDB taxonomy): domain Bacteria; phylum Acidobacteriota; class Terriglobia; order Terriglobales; family Acidobacteriaceae; genus QIAS01. The sequence goes on from QIAS01000296.1 coordinate 10,614, forward strand.
CCACGTTCAAGCGGTAGTAGAGGTCGCGACGAAAAGAGCCATTCTTGACCGCCTCGTCCAGGTCTTTGTTGCTGGCTGCGATTAAGCGAATGTCCACGGCAATAGGACGGTTTCCGCCCACCCGCTCAAACTCGCGCTCCTGTAATACTCGCAACAACTTGACCTGCAAGGCGGGAGGAATCTCACCTACTTCGTCCAGAAAGACTGTGCCGCCATCGGCGACTTCCAACCTGCCCTTCTTTTGGGAGACCGCGCCGGTGAATGCGCCTTTCTCGTAGCCGAACAGTTCGCTCTCCAGCAAAGTGTCGGGAATAGCCGCGCAGTTGATAGCAACGAAAGGCTTGGCGGCACGTGGACTGTTGAGGTGAAGCGCCCGGGCAGCCAGTTCTTTGCCCGTGCCGCTCTCGCCTCCGATCAGGACCGTGGAGTCGGTGGGTGCGGCACGTGTCAGAAACTGAAAAACTTCCTTCATCTTTGGACTTTCGCCCAACATGCTGCGCTCGAAATTCAATTCCGTCATCAACCGCTGATTTTCCTGCTCCAGCCATTGCAGCCGTCGAGCGTTCTCCAAAGCCATGGCGGAAATCCCGGCTATCGCGGTCACGAGCTCGAGGTGATCGTCATCGAAGCGGTGAAGCGGGTCAGTGGAGTCCAGGTAAATACAGCCAATCACGCGCTCGAAGACCGTCATAGGCACGCACAACAGAGAGCGCACCTGTAAAGCAATTAGACTCTCGACCTTTCCGAAGCCGCTGCTGCCGGGAATATCACTGCCGAGGATCGCGACGCCCTGTTCCATAACCTGGCGGACGATGGTGCGGCTCACCCGCACCGGTCGGAAATCGTCAGCCAGGCGATTGCGGGCAAACACCGAGTGAAGGTGTTCCAAGCCAGTTCCATCCAGCAGGATGGCCGCGCGCTCGGCAGGAGCGACTTCGAATGTGAGTTTCAAGATCTGCGCCTGTAGTTCGTCGAGCTCGCGGATAGAATGCACTACCCGGCTGATTTTCAGCAGGGCATTCAGGTTACGGGCCAGGCGGGAGGTGGCAGGCAGTTCGCTGAGGATTTTGTCAGGTTGCAGATAAAGCACGTCCTGCGGGCGAATTCTGGAAGTAGTATGCGTCGGCTGGTCATCGTCGAACTCAACCTTGTAACGGTCCTCCTCCTCGGCTTCGTCTCCGACCAGGTACAGAAATACGGAGTCGCCGATGGCCAACTGGTCCCCATGCTTTAGCGTTTGCTCCTTTATCGATGCCCCATTGACCTGGGTACCATTGCGGCTTTCCAGGTCTCGGATTTTAATTCCGCCGCCTTCATGGGTCAGCACGCAGTGTCTGCGCGAGACGGAGGGATCATTAATGTAGAGAAGGTTCAACGGGTCGCGCCCAACCGAGACGTCGTCGGTAGGTAAGACGAAGGTGGATTCTTTCAGGGGCCCGTTGATTGCGACCAATCTCGGGTTCACTATAATTCCCCTTCTTCGCCCGAAGTAGGTGCCCGCCCGTTTTGCTTATTCTATCCGAGTGGATAGCTAACCTATCCGAGTGGATAGTGGGACGCGAGGCCCCGCCCATCGAGCCACTCTTATAAGTCGGAACCGCAAAACATGCAAGCCCAAGAAAAATAGCAACTTGTTCGGAATTCGTAACAAGCATGCCAAGCATCGGTCATTGGCCACGAACGTGCAAGGCTATTTTGTGACGACTGGCCTGGCAAAAGCGATGGGGGAAGCGCTTTAACAGTCCTGCCGGGCAGTGCTTAATCGGGGACCCGAGGTACCCCCTCATCAGGTCCCCGATTAACTTTTATGGCAAGCCTTCGCCGCGTGGCCTATTCGGGAGCGTCAGATTCTTTTCACAAATTCTCTTTTTCTGTCGTGAGCCTCTCAATATTCGAGCCAGCAGAAACGAACTCCGTCACCGCGGTAGTTCACGTCCCATTTAATTTTCTAGTGGGGGAAATAATGTTGAGCGCAAGCCCTTACTTGATCGGGGCCAGCGAGTTGGCCGACACGATGCTCATACGCCCGGCGAACTCTGACTCACCCAAGGCATTGGTGCAGGCCATCGGCATTCCGAAGCAGAAGGATGGCTTGTCGATGAAGCTGCTCTTTTATTGCCGAGGAGGGCGGTATTTCCTGGCGCAGGTATTGATGGTTTCGTCCGTTGACGAATCTACCCAGTTGCCGCCGCAGGCAGGCGGGAGCCTTCCAAATCCTGGCTTGTGACTGCGACACCATCGCGGAATGTGACCGTCCTGCCTGAAATCGCCGGAACCCGTTCTCCGGGCACAAGAATGCCAACCAGGTTTAGGGGATCGGCTGCCGACAACGTTATTGTGTCGCCACTCGGAGGGACTTTTCGAGCCGCGCGAAGCGACTCAACAGCTACTGGTAGCGCGAACTGTTCACCTAAGAATCCACTGATGAAGCGTCCGCCGCGAACTTCTCCGCGATCTTCGAGTCGGCGGAAGCCGATCTGTAGCTCACGCCATTTGGGGAGATTAGTCTCACGGGCCAGAATGTCCCGAAAAACCACGCCGTAACGTTTCAGCAGCATCCAGCAGGTGGCCTCGACGGCCTTGGATCGTTCCGTTTCTTGACCGGTGTAGAGCAGAGACCAACGCCCAGAACTGTGCCTTGGACGTGCGGTGCGCCCGCTGCCGTGTCCAGCACGGCGTTTGGGATCAATCAGAGAACGCAAGTTGTCGAATCCATCCGCAGTGACAATTCCTGCCGCTACCAGTTCCCAGAGTGCAGTCTCGATTTCAGCTTTCAGCTTGCCGGTGCCGCGCACAATGTCGGCGAAGAACGATGCTCCGCGCTGGCGCAGGAACTCGAGCACCTGCTGTGCGCCATGACTTAGCCCTCGCGCCTCAGGCTGTTGTGGGTAGGGATGGTGCGGCGTCATCCAGTCGGAATCGTCGCGAATAAAGAATGTGATAGGGGCGACGCTGGTGGGAATCACGCGTCGCTTGCCGGCGGCCGAATCCTCCAGCGTGGCGGGATGCGGCGAGAGACGTCCCCAACCCACTGCCCCAGTCAGGCAAAGCTGGTCGAGGACCTTCGGATCGTAATCCGCTATGCGCCGGCCCAGTGCCTGGCGTTCCCATGCGTTCGCCGGAATTTCAAAACCCTGGAGCTGCCGGAGAACTTCGAGGGTGCCACGTTCCCCCAGGACCTGCGTTCCTGGGGCGAGGTGCTGCCAACGTAAAAGCCATGCCATGAACTGCGCCGAAGTGACCGGCTCAATCTGCTTGCGCAATGTTGCCACGGTAAGCCGGTGAATGCGCGCCAGCAGCCGACGGTCACACCATTCCACCTCAGTGACTTGCGGCACTCCTGTGGCTTCTCTCGAAATGGCGCCGGTAAAGTTGCCGCGCAGGATTGCCCCACTCGCCTCCAGCCGCAGCAAAGCTTTATCAATTTCAGAGGACGGCAAACCAAGCAAATGTCCGAGCTGTTCGGCAGTGGTTGGTCCCAAATGCATCATCCATCCGGTGATCATGGCGAGCAGAGCATCGTCGCGAGAAGGGACGGCGGTGTCGAATTGCGGCAAAGGCCGATCAAACTCTGCATTGGGAAATATCTGGAGGAAGCTGCGCGCCCGCTCTGCAGCCACCCAGTAGCGTCGCGCTCCGGCGTGCGGTTCATCGTCGGCCACAGTTGCTACTGCAGCGCGACCATCGGCCGCAAGCCGCACGAAGAAATCATTCCATTCAGGGGTGGTCTGCGACGACGTAGCGACCTCGCCAACATTTTGCTGTAGAAGGAGAGAAGTGTCGGTTGCATCTGCCACAGAGGCAAGGTTGCTCCCGTCTGTCTGGCCTGGCAAAGCCCGGTACTCTTCCGGCAACGCAATAAACGTGTGCAGCACATCGTGCAATTCGTCTGCATCCCGCACATCCGGCCAAGCCTCTTCCCGAACTTGCGCAATCGCCGTCGGGTCGAGTTTGCCAACTTCTTCGAGGACCGACTCCGGCAGCATCCGCCGCATCTCCACGGCGCGCGCCCGCCGTTCCTCTAGCGGCGCATCGTCCAGATAGGCGTATGGATTTGCATTTAGAATCTCGTGGGAAAACTGGGACGGCACAGGCGTGTCCACGGCCAGGCAGCGAATGCGTCCGTCGGCAATCCGCAGCAGCACATCTTTCAGTCCATCCAGATCCATCGCTTCGGTGAGCACGTCTTTCATGACCTCGCTCACCAGCGGATGGTCAGGAATCTGAATGTCTCCGCTAATGTTTTCCTGGCAGGCCGCCACATCGGGGAACACGGAGGCCAGCAAATCATCAGAGCGCATGCGCTGAATTTGGGGAGGGACTTTGCCTCCGCCCTGGAAGCGCAGCAGTGCCAAGGCACGCATTGCGTCCCAGCGCCAGCGAGTTCCGAAGATCGGAGAGGCCAGTGCGGCCTGCTCCAGAATCGGTTGCACCGTTTCAGCTTGCAGGAAATGGAAAACGTCGCCTAACGGGAAGCTGTGTTGCTCCGCCAGCGCGATGTTGAGCCCGTTGTCGGTCGCCGCCGCTTGCAATTCAAAATTGAAGCTGCGGCAAAAGCGCTTGCGCAGCGCGAGTCCCCAGGCTTTGTTGATTCGGCCGCCGAATGGCGCGTGAATGACGAGTTGCATTCCGCCGCCTTCATCGAAGAAGCGTTCCGCGATGATCGTCTTCTGTGTAGGAACATCGCCCAACACGGCGCGGCCTTGCAGAATGTATTCGATGGCCTGCTCTGCCCCGGAATCATCCAGCCCGCACTCCTGTTTTAGCCAGGAAACAGTGTCGGCTACCAGCGGCTGAGTCGGAGAGAATCCCACGGGCGAAATATTGGGCAACATATCGCTGATTGCCTTGCGCAGATCAGCAACGTAAGTAGAAAGTTCCGCAGTGCGAGCAGGAGCTTCACCTAACCAGAAGGGAACTGTCGGAGGAGCGCCATGGGCATCTTCGACGAGAACGCGTCCGGACCTACCCTCGATGCGGCGAATACGCCAGGAGGAATTTCCCAGCAGAATGATGTCATCGCGATTGCTCTCAACCGCGAAGTCCTCATCGAGCGTGCCCACTACTGTGCCCTCCGGCTCAGCCACCACGGTATAAAGCGCTGTATCGGGAATCGCACCACCGCTGGTGATCGCCGCCAGCCGGGCTCCGCGGCGGGCGCGCAATTTTCCGTTCACGCGGTCGCGATGCAGGTATGCGCCGTACCGACCTCGGCGGGCGGCAATGCCTTCCGAAAGCATTTCCAAAATTGCATTGAAAGTTTCGCGCGGCAGATTGCGATAGGGGTACGCCTGGCGCAGCAGTGCGAAGAGCTCGAGAACATCCAGCGGCGATTCCGGAATCATCAGGCGATCCAGATCGCCATGCCGGATGGCCTGGACCAGCGCGGCACATTCGAGCAACTCATCGCGCGTGGTGGCGAATAATTTTCCTTTGGGAACAGCGCCACGCCAGTGGCCGGAGCGTCCCACACGCTGCAGAGCTACTGCAATGGATCTCGTGGAGCTGATGTGGCAAACCAGCTCGACCGTGCCGATGTCAATTCCAAGTTCCAGAGAGGCGGTCGCCACCAGCGCCTGGACTTCTCCATTCTTCAGCTTGCGCTCAGCCGCGAGACGCAGTTTGCGTGACAAACTGCCATGATGCGCCGCAACCGCCTCCTCGCCCAGTCGCTCGGCCAGATGGTGCGCCACCCGCTCGGCCAGCCGTCGCGTGTTGACGAACACCAAGGTTGACCGGTGCTGCCGCACGAGTTCCGAGATGCGGTCGTAAATCTCGTCCCACATCTCGTTGGTCGCGATTGGTCCTAATGGGCTGCCCGGCACCTCGACCGCGAGATCAAGTTGCCGTTTGTGGCCAATGTTCACGATGACGGGATCGGGCCGCCCGTTCCCGGTGAGGAAGTGAGCGACGACTTCAATCGGCTTCTGCGTCGCTGAAAGCCCGATGCGCACCGGCGGCCGGTTGGCGAGCGCACTCAGCCGCTCAAGCGAGAGCGCCAGATGAGCGCCGCGCTTGTCGTCGGCGACGGCGTGGATTTCGTCCACGATCACCGTCTCCACGTCCCGCAAAATCGCTCGGCTCCGTTCTGCGGTCAGCAGGATGTACAGCGACTCCGGCGTGGTGACCAGAATATGTGGGGGACGCTTCAGCATGGCCCGGCGCTCGTGCATGAGCGTGTCGCCGGTGCGGACCGCGGTGCGAATCTGGGGCATGAGCAAGCCACGCTCGCCCGCCATTTGTAGAATTTCCCCGAGAGGGATTTCGAGGTTTTTCTGAATGTCGTTGCCCAGTGCCTTGAGGGGCGAAATGTACAGAACTTCCGTGCGGTCTTGCAGCTCGCCAGCCAGAGCCTTGCGGACCGGGCGGTCAATGCACGCGAGAAACGCAGCCAGAGTTTTTCCGGAGCCAGTAGGGGCGGAAATCAGGGTAGTCCGGCCGGACAGAATATGAGGCCACCTGTACGAGTGGGTGCGCCCATGCCAGGGAATTGGGGACCAGGAAGGACATTCTAGCTATTCTAAATGGAAGTTCTGGCTTTCGCAAATCATTCGCCCCAGAACATAGCATTGCGTTTTTGGCATTCCCTTCGTTTTGGGAGGTAAAAGCTAACGGCCAAATGGCAGATGCTATATTTCCGCCATGTCCAAAGCGCGCGCCAAGAAAATCAAGCTCATCCTCTTCGACGTTGACGGCGTCCTCACCGACGGCAAAATCTGGATATTTCCTGCCCCCGCAGGTGCACAGCAGAGCTTACTGGAGCGCACGGCCGAACATGCCGAGAGGGGCGGATTCGCCTTTCACAGTCAATCGTTGATTGAAGCCAAAGGTTTCCACGCCCACGACGGCACAGCGATTTCTCTGGCCCGACTGGGAGGCATTAAAACCGGCGTCATCACCAAGCGCATTTCAGAAACTGTGGCGCTACGCGCCCGTGATTTGAAGATGGAACACGTCCACCAGGGTATTCAGGACAAGCTGACGGTATTTGAAGAGATCTTGCGCCAAGAAGCGTTACAACCTGCCGAAGCTGCCTTCGTCGGTGATGACGTCATCGACCTGCCCGTGATGCGCAATTGCGGCCTCGCCATCGCAGTCGCCAACGCTCGCCGGGAAGTCAAAGCGGAGGCACACTTCGTCACACCTCACGGCGGCGGAGACGGTGCAGCACGGGACGCAGTGGAATACATCCTGAAAGCTCAAGGGAAGTGGAAGCGGGTGGTCAGCGAATACATCTGCGAGCGCAGTCCGAAGAAAACCAGCACTTAGCAATCAGCATTCAGCTTGTTCGACCCCAGCGCGCATTCGCGAGATGACACTTGGCTTGCGGACGTGGAAGAGATCTTACGGAAACGGCTGAATGCGGAGTGCTGATTGCTGAAGACTGTTCATCCAACGGAAAAGCCCACCGATCACCTGCTTGGGGCGTGCTCGGGTCGGCAATCGGTGGGCCACCGTTTCTCCTTACTCACCCTGTTGTTTTCAGGAGTATGTACTGAAGTAAAACCCCATGCGTGGGGAAAGTTTCGTGCATCGCGAGATTTCTCGTAAGTCTTTGTTGCCGAGTCATTTACTCTGGAATTGCCGGAGGCTTGGCAGCCATTAAGGCGGTGAATCTTGGATCCTTGCGCAAGTCCGCGAACTCGGCATCTTTATACACGTCGCCGATACCTTTGTAGCCCTCCTCCATCGCTCGCCTCAGGTATTGCAGGGAACGGTCGCTGGCACCCATTTTGGCGTAGAGCTTGGCCAGCACATAATCGTAGTGGGCGCGGTCCTCAGGCTTCGACATTTGTGCCGAAACGCCGGAATGCGAGACCCGCTCAAAGACCTCGGGGTCGAGTTGTATTGCCTGGCTGTAGGCCCGAATTGCCTGATCGAACTCCTTCTTGGCGAAGTAAGCAGCTCCCAAATTGCTGAAGTAGGAAGCAGCCTGATTATTCAATTCGATTGCGCGGTCATATTCTTTGATGGCCTTGCCGTATTTTTTCGATATGTAATAGACGACGCCCAGGTTGTTGCGGGCGTCGGCATATTGCCGGTTGTTCTTGATGGAGCGCTCGAAATTTTTCTTGGCATCCTTGTAATGCTGCAGCTGCAATTCGGTAATCCCAAGCTTATTGAGGAGGACAGAATCGTTCGGCTTCTTTTGTAGGGCCGCATTGTAATAGTCAATGGCGTCGAGATAATACTTCGTGCTTCGCAGTTCATCACCCCGCTTTTCCAGATCTTCATGATTTGCTTCCGCTTTCGGCGGCTCGGCGCGGTGCAGGGGAGGTGGACCCACTTGAACCTGTTCGGAAGGGGCGTTTTGCGCTCGGGCGAAAACAGTAAGGAAAAAAAACAAGACAAAGGTGATCAGAAAACAGAGCGAGGTGCGATTCGGACGCATCACCATACCTCCCCAGCACCCGCGTCCCCGGCTGTCTGGCTTGTTTCCTGCCAGCCCTTACTGCGGTGGAGGGTCGTTTCCGCCGGCGCCTGTCTGTTTGGACGGGGTGGGCTGTGTTTTGTCGTCCTTAAAGATACCCACTATTTTGCCGAAGAAGCCCTTTTTCTTTTTGTCGTCCGCCGCCGCCTGCTCATTGGGCTGGTTGCCTTTAGGGGGCGGCAGCACTTTCTCGGAGTTGGTGCCGAAGATACGGGAGAAGAAGCCGGTTATGCCTCCACCCTGGTCGCAGGTGTCATGAGGTTCGGTTCCCGCGACGAACGCCGCGGTGTAGGTGTCGGGGCAGGCTGGAGTGGCCAACCGGTTGGTGGCTTTGTCCAGTTGCACATCCACCACGCCCGTGGGCTGGGTAAAAGGCTTTACGTCTGAATATTGCGACAGGGCGATGGCTTTCTTCATGAATTCTGCCCAGATAGGAGCGGCGGTTTGCGCTCCGCTAAGCCGCAGGTCGCTGTAGTCGTCGAAGCCCACCCATACTATGCACAGCAAGTTGCTGGTGTAGCCCGCAAACCATCCATCATGGGAACTGCCGGTCTTCCCGGCGGCTGGAGCGGTAAAGCCACGCTGCCGCACCGGATAGGCCGTCCCGAAATTCAGTACGCCCTCCATCATGTTGGTCATGACGAAGGCAATGCGCGGATCGAGAACCTGCCGCTTGTCAGGCGCGAAATCCATAACCACGTCGCCCTTGGAATTGCGCACGGAATCGATCAGCACGGGCGATACCCGCATGCCCCCATTGGCGAACACGGTGTAGGCCGCAGCCATGTCCATCGGTGTCGCATCATACGCCCCCAGTGCCATTGCCGGAGTCGCTTTTACGGAACTGATGCCTGCGCCTTTGGCCAAGTCGGCAACCTTATCGTATCCAACCTCCTCCGCGACTTTCACAGTGGCATTGTTTAACGAAAGCGCCAGAGCATAGCGGAGGGTTACGTCGCCGTGGTATTCCTCCTTGTAGTTCCGGGGCTCGTAAATCTGATCGCCGTAGGAAAACGTGGAAGGCTGATCCGGAACCATGGAGGCGGGGGTCAGAACGGTCGGTGTCCCGTCCAGGGCCGTGTTCAGGGCCGCAGCATATACAAAGGGCTTGAAAATAGATCCCGTGGGTCGCTTGGCGACCGCGTGATTCAGTTGGCTGAAGGCATAGTTACGTCCTCCCACCAATGCCAGTACCTGCCCCGTGTGCGGATCTATCGCCACCAAGGCCACTTGCGCGTCGGGTCCGGGTTTCACCTTGGTCTCGTACTTATTCTTGCCAACCTTTACTTTCTTGGTCCGAAGTTTGGTGATCTGGTCATCAACCAGCTTGATACCGGTCTCGACCGCCTGCGCCGCTGTCTTCTGCAACTCGGGATCGAGAGTCGTGTAGATGCGGTAAGACTGCTCGTTCAATTCCCGCTCGTTTAGCCGGCTGATGAGCGTGTCGCGCACCAGGTCAACATAGTAAGGTGCGTCGCTGGCCTCCACATTGGGAGGCGCGAGCTTCAGGGGAGCCGCCTTGGCTTTATCCGCCTGCTCACGAGTGATGGCATGAGTGTCTACCATGGCATCCAGCACGATATTGCGGCGATCTAATGCTCGTTCCGGATGGCGATAAGGGGAGAGATAGCTCGGCGCCTGGATCAGACCCGCCAGCAGCGCTGTTTCCGACAGCGTGATGTCCTTTAGATCCTTATTGAAATAAGCGCGGGAAGCCGCTGCGAAGCCGCCTATGGTGAATGAGCCCCGTTGTCCCAGGTCAACCCGGTTGGCATAGAACTCGAAAATCTGCTGCTTGGTGAACTTCTGTTCAAGCTCAAGGGCAATGAGCATCTCAATCAGCTTGCGCTTTAAGGTTTTCTCGGGGCTCAGG
>QIAS01000557.1 GCA_003225615.1 Acidobacteriota bacterium
AACATGCACACCAGCATCTGGCGTGAATTCACGTTGCGCAGCAGTTGTTTTAGACGTAGCGGGCGATCGTCGAGTTCCAGACGCCGACGCAGGTAATCGATCATCTGGCTGACGGTGACCCCTTCCTCATCAACCTGGAGAATGGGACGCGAGCGGGCGCGGTCGAGTACCTGTTGAAACGTTTTCACCAGGTCTATGACGTCGGCGGCAATCTCCGGCTCGGTTCCTTCGGCGTCGATGAATTCCTTGATTGCTGGATTCGACCAGACGGCGTCTTCAAGCATCTGCGCCGCCGACTTGAATTTTTCGTGCTCGAGCAGGCGGTTGATCAACTCCGCCCGCGGATCTTCCTCTGCCTCGGGCGTGGCCAACGGGTCACGCGGCAGCAGCGTTTTGGATTTGATGTGAATGAGCACAGCGGCCATATAGATGAATTCGGCGGCTACGTTCACATCAAGTTGTCGTATCTTCTCGACGTAAGTCAGATATTGGGCCGTGATCCTGGCGATAGGAATATCGTAGATGTCGATATCCTGCTTGCGAATCAAATCCAGCAGCAGGTCGAGGGGGCCTTCGTAGACGTCCTCGACACTTACGGCGAACGGGAAATCGCTTTCCTTCTTGCTGCTTGCTTTGTCAGCGGTCGTCTGAACCTGCGGGGGCACAAGCTCTGGGGTGCAGGGCACTTCAATCGATTTCTTTAGCGGTTCAGGCATTCTTCTTGTTTGCTGTCGTAGCTACCGGATTGTCGTCGGTATCTTGCCGCGGCGGCTCATAATCCAGCGACATGTTCATGGCATCCCGCACCGTGTCCATTGTGGTGCCAGAGACTTTCCTGGCCCGGGCAGCGCCTGCCTCCAGAATATCCCAAGCGAGGCGCGGATTCTGCTCGTATTTTTTTCGGCGATCCTGCATTGGCTTGATGATGTTGACCAGCGCATCAGCTGCCCAGCTTTTGCACTCAATGCAGCCAATCGCTGCCGAACGGCAACCCTCGTCTACTTTTGTGATAGTCGCGCGATCGCTGAAAATTTTGTGCAGGTCGCCCACTGGGCAGACGTCAGGGTTTCCGGGATCGCTGCGGCGCACGCGTGCCGGGTCGGTAACCATGGTCTTCAGCTTTTGCCGAACCACGGGCTCAGGATCCGTCAGCATGATCGTATTTCCGTACGACTTCGACATTTTTCGGCCATCGGTGCCCGGAAGCTTGGCGGCGGGGGTGAGCAGGGGCTGCGGCTCGGGAAACACGTAAGTTCGCTTGCCGTAAAAGAGATTGAAGCGGCGCGCTATTTCGCGGGTCAGCTCCACATGCGGCACCTGATCTTCGCCGACGGGGACGAAATCGGCTTTGTAGATAAGGATGTCTGCCGATTGCAGTACCGGATACCCTAGAAAACCGTACGTCCCAAGGTCTTTCTCCTTGATGTTCTCTCTTTGTTCCTTGTAAGTCGGAACCCGCTCCAGCCAACCGAGCGGGGTGATCATGGAGAGCAGAAGGTGCAACTCGGCATGC
>QIAS01000297.1:0-7584 GCA_003225615.1 Acidobacteriota bacterium
CTCCACGCCGAAGTTCCCACGCTAAACAAGAACAACATTCGCCTGGAATACATCGGCCGCCAGCACGAACTTCCCTCTGACGTGCAGAAGCAGATGGAATGGGCGCGCCAGGCCACAGCAAGCAATACCGGCATGGTGCTAACCCTTGCACTGAATTACAGTGCTCGCAGCGAACTGGTCGACGCCTTCCGCTCGCTCGTGCAGGCTGCGGCCAGCAACGGCGGACTACAGCACCTGCACGTGGATGAAGACTCCATATCGCGCCATCTCTACACCCGGAATTTGCCTGACCCCGATCTCGTGATCCGCACCAGCGGCGAAATGCGGCTCAGCAATTTTCTGCTCTGGCAACTGGCCTACGCAGAAATCTATGTGACCCAGACGCTTTGGCCCGATTTTCGCGGCGTGCAGTTGCTGGAAGGCATCACCGAATTCCAGAAGCGCGAGCGCCGCTACGGCGGCTTGGCCCAAGACCAGGAACATGCCCGTTACGACCGTGCCCACCATGATCACGCCAAAACGGCACGCCACTGAGGTGGCGACTCCTTGATCAAGCGCGTCGCCACGGCGGTGGTTCTCATTCCCATTGTTCTGCTGCTGGTGCTCAGCGCCCCGATTCCCGTGCTCGCTGTGGTGGCCGGCGCCGTCGCGCTGATCACAGTCCACGAATTTCTCAAGCTCACCCAGGCGTATGGAACGCAGCCGTTCCTCAAACCGACTTACGTGTTCGTCGCGGCATTTTTTCTGCTGCTGGCGATCGAGCGTGGCAACGACAAGCCGCTGCTCGCCACCGCCATCCTGATTTACAGCTTGGGATTCGCTGCCGCCATCGCACCATTTATTTTTCTCACCATCGGCATGCGCCGGCAGCAATTAACCGGGGCCTATCCCGCGGCAGCGGCCTCGGTATTTGCCTTCACCTACATCGCACTCCCGCTGGGATTTCTAGTGCAGTTGCGCGAGCAGCCCTCAGGCGCGTTCCTGGTCATTTATCTTTTTTTGGTCGTCTGGGCGGGTGACATCTTTGCTTACTTTGTGGGGCGCTCGCTCGGACGCCACTTCATGGCACCCCGCATCAGTCCCAAGAAAACCTGGGAAGGCGCCGCTGCCTCCCTGATTGCAAGCGTGGCAATCGGCGTGGCCTTTTATCAGTATTCGTTGCCCATCAGTTCTTTCTTTCTGCGGGCTCATTTGATTCACCCTCGCGATGGCATCTTCGCCCTGCAGAAACCGCCGCTTTGGCCGATCGTCTGGCTTTCGGCCGCGATCAACGTGGCGGCTCAGTTGGGTGATCTGGTCGAATCGCTGATTAAACGCGGGGCCGGCGTTAAAGATTCCGGAGCCATTCTGCCCGGACACGGCGGCATGCTCGATCGCATTGATGCCCTGCTCTTTGCTGCTCCCATCCTGTGGTACTATGCGGCTTGGCGCGTAATGCAGTAGCCTCCCCGTTTTTCCGCCGCCACTTAGACTAAAATTCCTAAAGCATGAGACGTATCGCCATTCTGGGCTCAACCGGCTCCATCGGCCGCAGTACCCTGAGCGTGGTTGAATCCTATCCCGAGCGCTTTCAGGTCACTGCACTCGCCGCTGGTCGTAACGTGGACGCTGCTTACCAGCAGGCGCTTCGCTGGAAGCCGCGCGCGATCTGTCTTGCTGCAAAGGAAGACGCCGAAGCTCTGCGCTCGCGGCTCAAGTCAGTGGGTCAGACCAGCATCGAGGTACTTCACGGATCCGCAGGATCCGTCCGCGTTGCCACTCATCCCGAAGCCGATTTTGTAGTTAGCGCCATCGTTGGCGTGGCTGGACTCGAGGCCACTTACGAAGCCGTGCGCGCCGGCAAATCAGTGGGTTTGGCCAATAAAGAAAGCCTCGTCGTGGCCGGGGATCTCCTGACTGCTGAGGCTCGTAAGCAGGGCAAGCCCTTGCTCCCCATTGACAGTGAACACAATGCGGTGCACCAGTGCCTGCGCGCCGGGCGCCGGGAAGAGGTCGAGCGCATCTGGCTCACCGCCTCCGGCGGCCCATTCATGAGGACTCCCAAATCGCAATTCCCCGCCATTACCGTCGAGCAGGCGCTCAATCATCCCACGTGGAAGATGGGCAAGCGGATTACCATCGACTCTGCAACCTTGATGAACAAGGGTTTTGAAATCATTGAGGCTTGCCGCCTCTTCGACCTGCCCCCCAGCCGGGTGCAAGTCCTTGTGCATCCTGAGTCCACCATCCATTCCATGGTTGAGTTTGTCGATGGCAGCATACTTGCTCAGTTTTCCGTGACCGACATGCGGCTTCCGATCCTGTACGCTCTTACGTATCCCGAACGTATTCCATCGGATCTGCGGTTCCCGGTCATGAACTTAAGGCACCTCGAATTCTGCCCGCCAGATATGGAAAAATTCCCCTGCCTTCGATTAGCGTATGAGGCGGCAGCAGCGGGCGGCGCTAAGACCATTGCTCTCAATGCCGCCGATGAAGTGGCAGTGGCTGCTTTTCTGGATGGCTGCATTGGGTTCGACGCCATACCGCGGGTAATTGAAAGCGTAATTTCAGCAACGAAAACAGGCAAATTGGAATCTATAAGAGAGGTGCTTGGGGCAGACGCGGAAGCGCGTCGCGCCGCTGGTGAGCAGGTTGAACGCTTAAGCCGCAGCAGTTCCCCCATCCCGCGGGCCGCCTCCATAATGTCGCACAGGGAGTAGCTCCAACTTATGTCTCATTTCCTCATTTCCGTTCTCGCTATGGCAGTCGTGCTCGGGTTCATGATCCTGATCCACGAGTTCGGCCATTATGCTGCGGCCAAGTTCTTCAATGTCCGGGTTGAAGTTTTCTCCATTGGCTTCGGCAAGCGTCTGCTGGGTTTCCGCAGGGGCGAGACCGACTATCGCATCAGCGCGATCCCCCTGGGCGGCTATGTCAAGATGGCGGGCGAGAACCCTATGGATGAACTCACCGGTGATCCAGGAGAGTTCCTCTCGCACCCCCGCTGGCAGCGCTTCATCATCGCTGTCGCCGGCCCGGCTATGAACATCTTGCTCGCGATCGGCCTGCTGGCCGGCGTCTACATGGTCCGCTACGAGCATTCCGTTTACCTCGATAAGGCGGCGGTTATCGGCTGGGTCATGCCCGACACTCCGGCGGCCAAGGCTGGTATTGAGCCGGGCGATCGCATTGTGCAGATTGACGGCATTACTGATCCGACCTGGGACCAGGTGATCCCCAAGGTTGCACTCAGCCCCAACCAACCCCTCAGCGTCACCATTGAGCGTGGTAATCAGCAACTTTCAAAAACGCTCATGCCTGAAGCCACTGGCATGGAGCAATATGGAATTATGGGCTGGGTTGAGGAGTCGCCCCCTATCGTGACCGAACTGGATCCTGGCATGCCCGCGGAAAAAGCTGGCATTAAAGTGGGGGATCTCATCGAGAGTGTAAATGGTCGCAAGGTGCAGCACATCGCCGAAATGGTCACCCTGCTGCAGGAGATCAAAGACAAGCCCATCCAAGTCACGGTGCGGCGCAATGGACGGCCGATTACTGTCACCCTGGCCGCTGAACTGACGCCTAGTGAAGGAGGACGCCTGCCCCGTTACCGCGTCGGCATTCATTCTGAGCCGACCACGGTCTCACGCCTGCCGTTTGCCGCTGCAGTTGCGAAGTCCATAGAGGTGAACAAGCGCAGTTCCTTCCTCATCCTGGAATTGATTCAGAAGATGGTGCGCCGCAAGATTTCCATGCGCCAGGTAGAAGGTCCGATAGGCATCGGTGGCGCTGTGGGTCGCGCCGCCAGCGAGAAGGGCTGGATGCCTCTGCTGGAGATTACTGCTGCCATCAGCCTCAACCTCGGCATCTTCAACCTGCTGCCAATTCCGATTCTCGATGGAGGAGTAATCCTGCTGCTGCTGGTTGAAAGCCTGATCCGCCGCGACATAAGCTTGCGCATCAAAGAGCGCATCTACCAGGCAGCGTTCGTCTTCCTGGTACTGTTCGCGGTAATGGTGATCTACAACGATTTGGTAAAGACCCTGCCTGGCTTGGCGCAGAGGCTGCCATAAAGCAAACAACAACTTAACCACAAAGGACACGAAGGTGATTTCGCAATACCTTCGTGCCCCTTAGTGCCCTTGGTGGTTTCTTTTTTCTGGTTTTTGATCTCGCGATGCCCCTTTCTCCCCATGCACCGCCACGGAATCCGCATGCTAAACTAATAGTTCCGAATGGCTGATATTCAACGCAGAAAAACTGTCACCGCCTCGATCGCCGGTGTGCGCGTCGGCAGCGATGCCCCGATCGTGGTGCAATCCATGACCAACACCGACACCGCCGATGTGCCTTCGACGGTCCGCCAGGTAGCCTCCCTGGCCCGCGCTGGAAGCGAACTGGTCCGCGTCACCGTCAATAACGACGAAGCCGCAGCCGCCGTTCCCCGCATCGTCGACGAGCTCGACCAGCAAGGCATCAACGTTCCCATCATCGGAGACTTTCACTACAACGGCCACATTCTGCTCATTAAATATCCGGAATGCGCCCGTGCCCTGGCCAAATACCGCATCAATCCCGGCAACGTAAGCGTAGGCCGCAAGGACGATTCTAACTTCCGCACCATGGTGGAAGTCGCCCTAAAAAATCAAAAGCCGGTGCGCATCGGAGTGAACTGGGGATCGCTCGACCAGGCGCTCCTCACTCGCATGATGGACGAGAATTCCCGCCTTCCTGAGCCCAAAGAGGCGCGCGATGTCACCATGGAGGCCATGATCGTGAGCGCGCTGAATTCCGCCGCGATTGCGGAGAAATACGGCCTCCGACCCGATCAGATTATTTTGAGCGCCAAAGTCAGCGGCGTGCAGGACTTGATTGACGTCTACCGCGCTCTCGCCGCCCGCTGCGACTATCCCCTACACCTGGGCCTCACCGAAGCCGGGATGGGAGCTAAAGGAATCGTCGCCTCCAGTGCCGCTCTGGGAGTGCTATTACAGGAAGGAATTGGTGACACGATTCGTGTCTCATTAACGCCCGCTCCCGGAGGAGATCGCTCTGAAGAGGTTCGGGTGGCTCAGCAGATCCTGCAATCCCTGGGCATTCGCAGCTTCAGCCCGCAAGTGACGGCGTGCCCCGGCTGCGGACGCACCACGAGTACCTTCTTCCAGGAAATGGCCGAGCAGATCCAGGGTTATCTTCGCGAGCAGATGCCGATCTGGAAAGACCGCTACACCGGCGTGGAAGAAATGAAAGTAGCGGTGATGGGCTGCGTGGTAAACGGTCCCGGCGAATCCAAACACGCCAGCTTAGGCATCTCGCTGCCCGGAACATTCGAAGAACCGAAAGCCCCGGTCTACGTCGACGGCCGCCTCTTCACTACCCTGAAGGGCGACCGGATCGTCGCCGAATTCATCCACATCCTCGACAACTACGTCGAATCCCACTACGCGGCGAAAGTGGAAGCCACTGCGGATTAAGAACTCACCTTCTAACTAACTCTGTCCGGCAGTTTTGGTCTACTAAGCATCTTCACTCACGCGGCGGAATTGGGAGGTCTGTGTACCTGAACAATGTTATTGCGCACGGCATATAACACCAGTTCACTGACCGAGTGCATGTCCAGTTTTCGCATGACATTGGCGCGGTGGGACTCAGCAGTTTTGGTGCTTATATTGAGTACGGAAGCCACTTCCTTCGTACTCTTGCCTTCCGCCAGCAGTTGAACGATTTCTTTCTCGCGTGATGTTAGTGTCGGTAATTGGTTCAGCAGCATTTCGCTCACACGCGGAGTGAAAAAAGTTCTACCAACCTGCAGAGCCTCTATAGCCGTGACCAGATCGCGTGCCGCATCCGACTTGAGCACAAAACCTCGAGCGCCGGCTTCGAGCGCTTCTCTGATAACTTCCTCGGCGTCGGTGACGGTCAGAATGATTACCTTTTGGTTAGGATCGCGCTTGGTAATCTGGCGGGTCGCCGCCAGTCCGTTGAGGTTCGGCATGCCCACGTCCAGAACTACAACGTCGGGCTTGAGTTCAGCGGTCTTCCTGACAGTCTCGATGCCATCCGAGGCCTCTCCGCAGAGCTCCCATCCCGCGTGGGCAGCCAACAGTGAACACAGCCCGTGGCGAACAACTTCATGATCATCGGCAACCAGAATGCGGAGCTTCATTGCCGCCTCCTCACGATCTTGCGAGCAAGTCTAAAGGACAGTCTGACGCAGGTCTAGGCAATACAAACTCTGTATGCTGGCGAACATAGGGTCAAAAGCTGCAACTCTCGATTTTTCCTGATCGCAAACAACCCATACAGGGGAATGCCATCCAACTGACCCAAAGGGAGTAGGTTCGCTTTATCCATTTTATACTCCGCGCCTACTTCCTTTGATTTATAAGACGCCTTCCTCCGCTGGGCTTCTATTAGGAAGGTTTTTGTGTGCAGGGTCCTCATAGTAGATGACAGCCCCGCTCTCCGCCGTGCCCTACGTTTCCACCTCGAGCAGCATCCGGATCTTGACGTGTGCGGAGAAGCTGAAAATGGTCAGGCAGCCATCGAAAAATTCCGGCAACTCAAGCCTGATTTCGTGATCCTGGACTTGTTCATGCCCGTGATGGATGGCCTAGAGGCCGCGCGACACATCTCAACTCTCGCTCCCCGTGTCCCAATGTTGATGTTCACGTCTTTTAGCTCTGATCAAGTGGTCGAAGAAGCCCACAAGGCCGGGATTGCTCGAGTCGTGGGCAAGAACAAAGTGGGAGAGCTAACTGCCATCATAGAAAGTCTCATGGAAGACAGCATGTCGCCACCACGGAATTAAGACAGGAGGCCTCTGCTGGATTTAGGTCGCAATACGACCGGTAGTTACTTGCGCCTGTGTGCTGGAGCGCGCGGGGTTTTCCAAAGTGCGGCCAAGGCATCGGCCGCATCGTTCAAGGCGGAAGAAGGTTCGTGTGGACGCCGGTAAATCGGGGCGCCTTCTCTCCCCCTCTCGTCTTTGGCAAGCGCTCCGACAGCGGCATCGTAGACCTGCTTCCAGTTCTTTGGCGCAACCGTCGTACTCGTTATGCTTGTGCTTCCCACGTTTATCCGCCGCTCCTTTAAGCATATTCAAAGCGATTAAACCGATCTTCACAATACTGTGAACACTCGATTCTTCGTTTGACCCGCTCCTCCTCGGGTTGAATTGCGGCAGTACCTGACCTCGTTTCCCTAGGGAGGGCCTGACCCCCTAATACAGCAACTCTGCCCCTGCTTTACCCATTAGACCTGATAGTGCTCTCTCCGGCCTGAACTTACACTCCATCGCGTTGACAGACTGGCCTGATCCTCCCACAGCTAACCGTCTGCCACTGCAAAGGAGACCAGATTATGAATGCAACGGCAGCCGGCCCCAGGACTGCGGAACGCGAACTGATCTCGCGGGCTCTTAACGGCGACCAGGAAGCATTCGCCGGGCTTTATCAGGCCCACAAGAACAACGTTTATTCCCTCTGTCTGCGTATGACTGCCAACACTGCCGAAGCTGAGGACCTCACGCAGGAGGCATTCATTCAAGTATTCCGCAAGCTTGGGAGCTTTCGCGGTGATTCAGCATTTTCTACGTGGATT
>QIAS01000297.1:7627-9206 GCA_003225615.1 Acidobacteriota bacterium
TCTGCGCCAGGTTTCGCTCGATCGGCCGGCTACGGAAGAGGCGCGAAAGGAGAAAATCAATCTCGCCCAGGAAGACGGGCATCTTAATGGAACCGTAGACCGCCTTGCGCTGATCCGAGCGATCGGCGAGCTGCCCGAAGGATACCGCACGATCTTCCTACTGCACGATGTGGAAGGCTACGGCCATGGAGAAATTGCCCGGCGTTTGCAGTGTTCCACGGGCAATACCAAGTCACAGCTTCACAAGGCGCGCATGAAGATCCGTGAGTCCCTGCGGAAGGCGGCCGTGACCGCAGACCAAAGTAGCCTAAGGGTGGTACAAGCCTCTGAGGCGGAAGCCGGCGCTGACGAAACCAGCGAGCGAATATCCTCACTTCTCACAAGACGTCTGACAGAGAGGACGGCGTCCATCTAGCACTTAGTTCGCCCCGGTAGTGGTCTTCCCTTCGTGTACCTTCGTGCCCTTGCTGGTTAAAAATGTTTCAAACCCCAAGAACGCCCAGGAACACGAAGGAGGAAACATCGTTCACGCAGCGGCCCGCAACAACGCCACACTCACTGCCAGCCACACGGCGAATCCAGCTAGATTCAGCGCAATGCGCCACTTCATGCTGTCGATAATGTAGTTGTACTTGGCATCCATAACCCACTCTCCTCTGTTCTCTTTACTTAGACTGGACAGCCGAGGGAACGTTAGTCACGCCATCTCACTAGCTCAGCCCATCTGTAAGCAGGTACGCGCGACCCGCCTCAAATGTTCCAAGTTGATTTCAACGGAAGGTTCCTGTTGATATCAATCCTTCGTGGGGAAAGGTCTTCGGTAGGATCAACCTGAGAATATCCCGTAGGGACACCTGCCGATAGCCCAGCGCTTCAGCACTGGGTAAACCTCAGGAATTAATCACGCAAGCAGAGACAGATTTGGATCGACATCTTCGGCGGGATCGGCAAACTTTTTCAATTCCGGATAACGTTGGATCAACATGGGAGGAGCGCTCACGCGCTGTCCCGTCAGCAGGTGCTTCATCTCCAAAGCATTCACTCCCGACTTCGCCTCGAAATGATTGTTGGCCACTACGTACACAACTTCCGCCTGATGCGCGATGCGCTCCACTCTTTCCTTCCAACCAGAAATTTCCTGCTCCGTATAAAGATAATCGTAGCGGTCATTGCGATTGTCGCTGTCGAACCACTGATCGTAGTTGCGTCCATGCAGACGAACATAACCAATCCCGGTTGTCACATGTTCCGTCGCTTCCAGAGAGCGCCCAATCTGCGGCTGATCAATATTGCAGAACGCCAGATTCATGCGCGCAAAATGCGCAATCGTCTCCGGATTATTCCAGCTCGAATGTCGTACCTCAACCACCCGCGGATACTCGATAAACTGCCGCGACAATTGCTCGACGTATTCGCGATTCAAGGAAGTGTTCTTGAAGGAAACCGGAAATTGGATGAGCAGCGCGCCCAGCTTGCCCTCGCCCGCCAGCGCATCCAGTCCTTCGCGCGCCTGCTCCTCATCCTCGTCGGTAGGCTTGATGGTCGCTGCCGAGGTTGGCTCCATCACCGCCAGCGGCGA
>QIAS01000297.1:9368-13126 GCA_003225615.1 Acidobacteriota bacterium
TCTCTGCGTCCTCAGCGGTCAAAAACTTTTCTGCGTGGAGCATGCGCCGGCCGGACTTCCGCTCCGCACGCGGCCCCACTGCCCTGCAACTGCTTGCAGGTTAGCACATTACGCCCGCAATTCGAGGCCGGCGGCGCACCCGCCCCTGCCGTGTGATCGTCATCACAAACTCAGGTGATCTCTCACACAGCCCCAGGTTCGCCCGAAGTCTATGCTCACCACAGTTGGGGTTGAACCTGATCATGACTGAGAAAAAGAAACGCGAGAAAGTGGTTGCCGAAATCACGCTGGCTCACCTCACGCAATTCGCCCGCGAACTGGGCCGCCACCTGAGCCAGGAAGAAGCCACCGCCTTCCTCAACCAGGACGGACGCGCCTACGCCATGTGGAAGCTCATGATGCACGCCGGCGAGGAGTACATCAAGTCGAGCTTGGAACACTCGCAGCGCCATCCCCTTCCCATTGCCCGCCCCCCTGCCCAGCGCACCCGGGTGGCCGTATAGAGGTCCTCATGATCAAGCTGGAACGCCCTCCCGAAAAGTCAAACCCGGACGCCGTCCCCTCCGACAGAGAAATTCGTGAGTTGGCCGAATTGGAGTTCGACTCGGACGATTCTTTGTTAGACCGATGGTTAGAACTCGCGGAAAAGGCCCTGAAGAAGAACTCCCAAAAATCGCCGAAACGTCCTCACTGATTGCCTGGTGTGATTACAACTCGGAAACTCAGTAGAAAATCAGCGCCACCCAGTACACCCCGTTAGGGTAGCTGCTGCTGCGCGCAAAACAAGTCCCCACAGAAAAGTTCCGTAAGTGGCGGTCGGCAACGATCCGGTTGGCGGTTGCCGGCAGATTCTGCGGCTGCACGTTGGTATAGGTAAGCACATTGTAGCGGTCCGCAAGGTCGCGCACCGCTCGCGTACTCAGCCGGTTTTCCTGCGCCATCGAACAAGCCGCACTCTGCAGAATGGGTCCCGCAACTCGCTGTAGCGATGGAAGATTAGCCTGCTCGCGAAGTTGCTCCACTGCGCTCGCCACCAGGTTTTCCGACTGATCGGCCGAGTAACTCGGCACGCTGTGCCCAAAGTCCTGTACTACGTAAAGCCTCGCGCCTTCCCGCACCACCGCAAAACCAGCCACGTTGTAGTAAGGATTCAGCAGGTTTTCCCGATGAGGTGGAGATTGCAACAAGTGCTTTTCCGCTTCCTCGACATTCACATCGAGCGCGACATTTTCTCCCGCGCGATCCAGCCGGATATCTCCAGTAGCCGCCAGGCGCTGTGCCAGCGCGGGCTCGCCTTCCAGTTGGTGCGAGAGCTGCCGATCTCGCGCCATGGCCGCCGCATGCGCTCGCGCCGCTTGTGTCAGTCCCGGATCCATCTGCAGGGCTTGCGCGCCGGCCTGCGCTCGGGCCTGGTTCGCGAGTTCCAGCAGCTCGCGCTCGGCCTCGTAATCATAACTGGGGGAGGAGCTGTAGCCAGAGACATCCGCCGCAGGCCGTATTTTGGCAGCCGCCGGTTTCAAGGTCACTTTGGGGGGCACGGTGCCCGCCGCTGCCATGAGAAGTCCAACGCTCGCGATCAGGGCCCTTAGCATGAGATCCAGCACCCTCTTTAGGTGCAAAACAAAGCAAAAGTTCTGCTTTGCTTCCCACACGCTAGCCCGTAAAATCCCGCTAAGCACCTTACTATGGGGACATTACTGCTGGGCGGAATCCTGGTCCTGAACGTAGTACTTTTATGGGTCACCATCCGTGTCTTTCGTTCCGCCCGCTTTTCGTCGCAAGTTGATGAAATCGCGGAACTTGCCAAACAGACCGAATCCCTGCACCAGTCCCTCAGTCAAAGGTTCAGTACGGCCACTGCCGACATGGCCATGCGCCTGGAGCAGACCAAAGGGGATTTGCGGCAACAGGTGGCAGACCGCTTGGAGCAAGGCTTTTCGAGGATTCGCTCCTCCGTCGAGGAGCAGCTGACCACCGGCCGCCGCGAGCAGGCTGAAGGGCTGGCAGGCGCCCGAACCGAGCTGACCCACTCGCTCGCGCTCACCACCGGGCAACTCAAAAACGAATTCGAAAGCCTGAACCAGAAGACTGCTCAGAGCCTGGAGTCGATCCGCGACCGTGTCGACGAAAAACTGATCGCGATCACCGACCAGGTGCAGCAGAAACTTGATCAAAACATCAAGGAAGGCTTTGCCCACTTCGAAAAAGTGCAGCAGCACCTGAAAGCCGCCGAAGAACAACTGCGCGAAGTCGGCGCGCTCGGCCACTCCATCAACGACCTCAACAATCTCCTCAAGCTGCCGCACCTCCGCGGCCAGTTTGGCGAGGCCAGCCTGGAGCGTCTGCTCTCTGACTTCCTCCCCGCTCACATGTTTGAGATGCAGTCCTCGCCCGGCGAAGGAGGCGGCCGCGCCGATGCCATCATTCAGTTCCCCGATCGCCGTCTGCCCATCGACGCCAAATTTCCCCGCGAGCAAGTGCTGGCATTATTCGAGAGCAACGACCAGGCGGAGATCGAACAAGCCCGCCACGAGCTAGTCCGCGTGATGAAGGCGGAAGCCAAACGCATCAAGGCATATATTCAGCCGGAAAACGGCACCACCGAAATCGCGCTCATGTACCTGCCCAGCGAAACCCTCTACATGGAAGCTATCCGCAACCGCGAGCTCGGGGACTGGCTCAATCAGCAGCACGTCTTCCCCGTGTCGCCCAACACGCTGTTGATGACGCTGCAAACCATCGCACTGGTGCACAAGTGGTACGAGGTTGCCAGCCGCTTTGAGAAGAGCCGCCTGGAGCTGGCCAAAGCGCAGAAGTCATTCGATTATTTCCAGAGTCAATTCGAGAACATCGGAAAGAGCTTGAGCAAAGCCCAAGAAGCATTCGACAAAGCCCAAACTCACCTCAAGACCTATCGAGGTCGAGTGACCATCCTAAGCGGGCAGGAGCAGCTGGAGTTGGATACCCCGAAGAGTGGTGAAGAGCCGCTGCCGCTCTCGGACAAAGCGAGCGCGTAAGAAAATCATTGTTGATTGTTGAATAAAAACCACAGCTCCAAACAGTTAGGTTTTCAATTCAAAATCAGCAATCAAAAATCAACAATGCTTTTCTGGCGACCCCGGAGGGAGTCGAACCCCGTTTTGCGGGTTCGATTCGGGCGTCCACCGGGAAGAAACATCCTTTGTCCCCATTCTCGTACGTCGTGTATCGGGGGCGGATCTGGCCCGTAGAACACAATCCACGAACAGAAACTGAAGTAGAGCCCGCGATCTATACTCAGAAATGGTTGCTGCATGATACGGAGCCGAGGGCGCCCTTCAAAAACACGGCCTGAACTTGAACGTATCAGAAAGATGATAGACGAAGACAATTTAGAAGGCCGGATTCACGCCGACTGCGATGACCCAAAGCTCGCGCCTGCCCGACTGGATCAGTACCGCTCACTGATGAGGAATACTGGAGTGATGCGGTTGTGGGCACACGGTAAGTCGAAGCCTTTTGAACTGATTCTTGCGCTTTGCGCTACCGCTTGGAAACTGTTCGAGCATGCTATTTTGGCTCCTCCGGACCGCTAAGCGGTACCTACAAAACTCCTGAGCAATTCACCTGCACTTCGTCTACATTTGATACTCAGGTGAGAAGACAGAATGTCTTGCGGCCGATTATCCTCTTTGTACGATGGCAACGATCAGCCGACGAAGATTCCTTGGCACAGCAGCGCTATCCTTTGCTGCAACACGTCTTCACGCGCAGCGCGG
>QIAS01000554.1:0-1559 GCA_003225615.1 Acidobacteriota bacterium
GATCCCTCGCGTGCTGAAGCCCGCTCGGGATTTCAAAATAAGGGGCTTAGCGGCGGGTTGCTTCACACGGTTACTTTCCGATCGGAAACTCAAAGATTATGTAGCGGGCCGGTTGCTTGCCGGTGTTGGTGACGGTGTGGGTGTCTCCTTCTTTTACCCAGCGAATCTCTCCAGCTTTAGCTTGAAACGTGGCAGTTTTCCCATCTGCGTTTTCCGATTTCAATTCCAGATCAGTGACCGCGACCAGAAGGTGCGGCGTGGCGTGGTGGTGTTTGGGGATGACGCCTCCGGGCTGGGGCTGGATGTCGGAGACGCGCACTCCGTCTTTTACGAACATGATGTCTTGCGTTCCGGCGTTGAGAACGTGAAGGCCGCGATCTTCGTCCCATTTGGGTGGCGGCGATTGCCGGGCTTTTTCGTCCTGAAGCAGCTCGATGGTCACGTTGCGGAATGGCGTGTCGGCAAGGTTCTTGGCAATGTGGGCGAAATTGCCGGGGCTGAAGCGGGTTTCGCCGTCCTGCAGCTTGAGGGTGGCGGGTGGTTTTCCTTTGACGTCGTTTTCCACTTGCGTGTCACCAAGCGTGACAAAGAAGTAGTCGTGGTGATGCCAGTGCATGAGGGTTTCGTTGTGAGACGGAACTTCGACTTTGAATACGCGGACGTATTCGTTCTCGAGAGCTAGATGATGGTGCGGCTCGGCGGTGATCTCGACTTCGTTGGCGGTTTGGGCAGCGAGGATGATCGTGGCAAGAAGGATGGCGGAGAGGCTGGCTCGGATTTTCATGTTCATGAGTGAAGAAGTCTAACACCAGGACTAAGGAGTCATACGTCGGGCGTTGGATACAGTTCAAATCATGAGCGGGTATAGAATTTCGTTTAATGATTGATATCGGTAAGGTCCTGGTTTTCTTCGGAAGCGTGCTGCTGGTGGTGGGGCTGATTATGGTCCTGCTGCGGCGGACCAGTTTGCCGATTGGACGGCTTCCCGGGGACATTATTTATCGGGGCAAGAACACTACCTTTTACTTTCCTTTGACTACTTCCATTCTGCTGAGCGTGGTGCTTTCGGCGGTGCTTTATTTTATTGGGCGCTTGGGACGTTAGGTTACCGCAGAGCACGCCGCAAGTCGTTCGGGACTCACCAGAAATTCTTATTCAAACACTGGCTAACGCACTTCGCGGATCAGGATGATCATTCCGGGGCGGAGGGTAGCTACGTTGCGGTTGTCGCGCTTGATGGCGTCTACCGTGGTCTTGTAGGAAGTGGCGATCGAGTAGAGCGTCTCGCCCTGTTTTACTTTGTGGCGCACGACGGCATTCTTCTCTTCGGGAGTTTGGGCAGTTTGCGTTGATTTCTTTGACTTGGTCTTGGTGGCTTTGGCGGAGGCTACGCGAGTTTCTCGCGAGTTCGGGGTTACGGGGAGGCGGACGAGAAGAACTTTGCGGCCGGCCAGGCTGTCGCTTCTGAGGCGGTTCCATTGGCGGATCATGGCCGGCGGGACGCCGACATTGTCGGCGACCGATTGCACCGTGTCGCCACGATGAACTTTGTAGCGCGT
>QIAS01000554.1:1613-2528 GCA_003225615.1 Acidobacteriota bacterium
TGGGAATGATCAGCTTGCTTTCAGTGGGGAGATCCTGGCCCGAGAGGTTGTTGGCCTCGGCGATGGCTTTGGGTGTGGTGCGATAAGAATGGGCGATGGAGGCCAACGTGTCTCCGGATTGAACTTTGTGATAGCGCCACCAGACACGCATGTCGGGGGGAACGGCGGCGATGGCAGTTTGAAATTTTTCCTTTGTGCCGACGGGCAGGTGGAGCTCGAATTCGCGATTGCGGGGCGTGGTCAGGCGGAGGAGGCTGGGATTCAGATCCTGCAGGTCGGCGGCGGAGGCGTCTACACACTCAGCTACCAGGCGGAGATCTACCGGATAATTAATTCTTATGGTGTCGTAAGCCGCGGGCTTCTCTTTTTCTATTTTGTCGAGGCCGTACTGTTCGGGATTCTTGGCCATTATGGTGACGGCCAGGATGATGGGGACGTAGTTACGGGTTTCACGGGGGAGCACGTTACGGCGGTAGAGTTCCCAGAAATCGGCGTAGCCGGTGCGCTTGACGGCGTTTTGGACTGTGAGCGGGCCGGAGTTGTAGGCGGCCATCGCCAGGTACCAGTCGCCGAATTCGCGGTACAGATCTCGGAGATGGCGGGCGGCGGCGCGGGTGGACTTTTCGGGATCCTGGCGATCGTCTTCCCACCAACTTTTTTCGAGGCCGTAGCCCTTGGCACGGCTTCCCATCAGCTGCCACATGCCTCGGGCGCCTACGCGGGAGAGAGCCAGGGGGTGGAATCCGGATTCAGCCTGGGCGAGATAAATAAGGTCTTGCGGGACGCCTTCTTCTCTCAGGACTCGCTGGATCATTTCCTGGTAGCGGCCGGAACGGATGAGGGCGCCCTCGAGCACGCTGCGGCCACGAGTAGAAAAATAATTGATGAAGCTTGCGACCTGGTCGGTCATCATGA
>QIAS01000554.1:2594-3959 GCA_003225615.1 Acidobacteriota bacterium
AGAGCGGGTTCTTATTTCTGCTCGGCGAAGCCGTCGCCTTCCTGCAGGGCCATTAGTTCGAGGCCGTTCACCCCGTCGAGAATTTTGTCGAATTCAGACTGCAGGCGGGCGTCGGAACGGATGTCGAGATTACTGCCGAGCAGCAGGTTGAACGCGCGGTCAAAGTTCTGCTTGGCGGCTTCGAGGTGACCGGCGTTGTAGTTGTCCTGGCCTGCCTGGTATTCCTTTTCGACTTGGTTAACCAGTTGATTGACCGCGTGGGAACTGGGGGCGGATTGGATCGATTGATTCTCGGCCGGGGGCGGCAAAGTCGGCGCTTGGGCTTTGGCGATTAATACTGGCTTCTCGGGGGCAGGCTGCGCTTTCGCTACAGCCGGCTTGGCGGTTTGCTGTGGTTTGGCAGGCGGAGATTTCTTTTTCGCTTTGGGCGGTTTAGCGTCTTTGGCTGGTTTTGTGTTTGTCGCCGTCGGCTGCGTTGCAGTCGAAGTTGGCGCCGCCTCGTCAGCGGTGGTGTTGACAACGGCTCGTCGGTGGTGGTCGCCGTGGTTAAGGCCGGAGGCGTCGCTTGTGCCGATGAAACAAGCGGGGTAGGCTTCTGGGCGGTGTGGCAGGCGGACATCGCCAGAGCCACAGCGAGAAGGCATGCGATGAAGGCATAGAGCCGCACAAGTCTCATAGTTCTCTATGGTTACCGCGACCTACCTCCTGATCTCCGGGCCCCGTTTGCATCCTACAATCGGCTACTTTCAAGGGTCAACCGGCAAAATTGTTTACTGTCATTACTTAAGACATGGCCGCCGGGATGGTACCTGGGTGCCATAGCGAATTACAAGCTACTTAGAATCAGAGTAGATGCTGAAGTGATGCCCGGGGGAGGCGGCAATTCCCGACGAGGCTTGAGGCTCTCCTTAAATTTGATCCCGGTTGCGAGCCAATTCGCAGCCAATCCGGACCACGGCTAGGCGAATATTCATTCTTGGCATGGAATCTTGCATGCGCGGAAAGGAATCCAAAGCGAAATATGAAAGCCATCCAAATTAAGCAGTTTGGTGGGCCGGAAGTAATGGAGTTGGTGGAGCTTCCGGTCCCGCAGCCGAAGCCGAACGAGGCGGTGGTGAAGATTGCCGCCGCGGGTGTCAACTTCATCGACGTATACAACCGCGAGGGCCGGTACAAGGTGGCACTGCCGGCCGTGCTGGGCCAGGAGGCGGCGGGCGTGGCCACGGCTGTGGGCAAAGACGTGACAGCAGTCAAGCCCGGAGATCGCGTAGCTTACACCGGCGTGTTGGGCGCTTATGCGGAGTACGCGGCAGTTCCTGCCGACCGTCTGGTAAAAATTCCCGAGGGCGTGGAAGAACGGCAGGC
>QIAS01000554.1:4094-5625 GCA_003225615.1 Acidobacteriota bacterium
CGCGTGATTGGCACAGTGTCTACCGAAGAAAAAGCCAAGCTGGCGCGCGAGGCGGGAGCCGACGAGGTCATCTTATATACGCAGCAAGATTTCGAAGCGGAGACCAAGCGGCTGACCGGAGGTAAAGGTGTGGATGTGGTCTATGACTCGGTCGGCAAAACCACATTCGACAAAGGACTCAATGTGCTCAGGCCACGGGGAATGATGGTGCTGTTCGGCGGTTCGAGCGGAGGGGTGCCGCCATTCGATCCGCTGGTACTTACGCAGAAGGGGTCGCTCTTCCTGACTCGGCCCTCGCTGAATCACTACATCATGACGTCGGAAGAATTGCAGGCGCGGGCGGGGGCGGTGTTCGAGATGATTCGGAAGGGTAAATTGAAGCTTCGGATTCAGCACACTTATCCGCTGGCGCAGGTGGGGCAGGCGCATCGCGATCTGGAAGGGCGGAAGACGACGGGGAAGTTGCTGCTTTTGCCTTAAGACGGCTTGGGACTTAGGCTCTAAGCTTTTGGCCTTTTGGCTTTAGGCTCTTGGCTATTGGCTCTTGAAATTTCACCGACAACCATCTCGCGTGTATTTGGACGCGTAGGCGGGGACGGGCAACTTTGGGTCGCAACGCTCGTCGGGGATGGGAGTTCGGGCGACCATCTCTAGCGGAATTACTCCAGCCCAAGTCGGAAAGGAATAATCTTCTTCGTCATCGATCGGGGCGCCGGTGCGCACTTTGGCGGAAAATTCGTTGATGGGGAGACGCATGACGAGCGTGGCTTTGAGTTCTTTCTCGTTGGGCTGGCGGGAGTCGGCCCAGCGGCCAGGGAGGATGTGTTCGGAGATGGCGCGCAGGGCGGTGAGTTTTTCTTCACGATCTTCCACCGCGGTTGCTGTCCCCAAGACCACGACCGAGCGGTAATTCATCGAGTGATTGAAAACAGAGCGCGCGAGCACGAGGCCATCGAGCAGCGTGACGGTCACGCAGACCGGAATTCCCTGATCCAAGTTGCGCAACATTCGGCTCGCGGCGGAACCGTGGATGTAAAGATTGTCGCCCGCGCGCCCGTAGGCCCAGATGAAGCCTTGGTCAAGGATTTGGTAAGCGGTTGCGCGATCGTAGACACCGCGGTGCGGCTCGCGGATTACGCGCGTGCGCGCACTGGGACTATACGGTTCAGACATGATGGCTTCCCCGGGGTTCGTGAAGATGAAGGGGTATCGTATCAGGCTTTAGGCTCTCGGCTCTGGGAAGGCGGATATGGACATCGCCCAGTGATTCTTGTTACCACCTCTTGATCACAGCCAATGTACTGTTCTTGCATTCCAGAGCAGGAGCAGAACAATGAGCGGTACTTATGAAGACCTCAAGGTGTGGCAAAGGGCGATGGAGTTAGTGACGGACATCTACCAGAGCACGCGGGGATTCCCCAAAGAAGAAATCTATTGTTTGACCAACCAACTTAGGCGAGCCGCAATTTCTGTTCCCAGCAATATCGCGGAAGGCGAGGGCAGAGCTTCCGATAAAGAACTGATGCAATTC
>QIAS01000298.1:0-5808 GCA_003225615.1 Acidobacteriota bacterium
ACCATCCAGCCGAAAATCACCGGCATAAACCTGCCCCCGGCCGCCTCACATTCGTCTTTGGTAGTGATTGAACCCGCCAATCCAAAACGCGCCTGCGGTCCCCACATCTGATTCTTCTTATCCGCGGGAGGTGCGCAGAAGTTCACATGTTCGTGCCACTGCGCGATGCTCAGCGGAATGCGCTTGTCGAGCTGCTCCTCGCTCATCCGTTTGGGCGCCGTATACATCACACCGATCAGCTTGTAATCCTCCCCATGCTTTTCATACAAAAGCGAAGTGGGATGCTCAGCATTGAAGTGGAATGCCGAAGCAAACGCGTACCGGTTATTGGTGAAGTGATACTGCTTCTGCGGCACATTAGGCAAAAAGATCTTGTAACCGTCGGCCAGAGCAGCGTGATAGTCTTGGTATTTCTCCGCAGTCGCGCGCGCTGCCTCGACAATCTTCTCAGCCCGTTCCGCGTCCCCCGGCTTCGCTTCCCGCACAGCAGTCATCTTCATGTGCGGACCCATATCCATATGCCGGCTCTCCATGGTGTGCATGGCGTGAGCGCTGCCATCACTCTCCATCCCGGTCATACTTTTCATGTCCGACATGTCGTGGCCAGACATATCCATGCCCGCCATCTCGTGTTGGCTTTCCTGATTCTGCTGATTTTCAGTTTGATCTTGCGCCCAAGCCGTCGCCAGCAGCAGTGCCCCGCCGAAAAATAAGACTAGAGTCCGCCTTTTCATATCCCCCATCCCAATTGCACTTGGTATGAATAACCCGTTCGGTAGGGAGGAGTTTCGCTCAGTACTGGAGTAGACGCGAGTTACGCAAGTAAGGGTTACGCAGGCTGAGAAACCTTATCCGCGTTTGGCGCGGCTTTCAGGCCGAAGGAACTCAGCAGTTGCAGAGCAGCATCGCTCCCCGAGCGCACGCAGTCGGGCACCCCTATTCCACGATAAGCATTCCCTGCGAGGACCAGGCCGGGCAAGTTCTGCCGGAGGCGCTCGATGCGCTCCAAACGTTCCAGGTGCCCCACGCCATATTGCGCCATGGCCTTCTTCCATTTGTACACACGGATGAAAAGCGGATCTGCGCCGAGTCCAATAATCTGCCGCAGTTCGCTCCGGACGATGCCTACAATCTGCTCCTCAGAAAGCTCGAGAATCTGCTCATCGGCTGCCCCGCCCAGGAAGCAGCGTATCAGAGCACGATCTTCCGGCGCCCGATGTGGAAATTTTTTATGCACGAAAGTAGCCGCGAGCAGCCGCTTCCCTTCGCTCCGCGGCACTAGAAAACCAAAGCCGGGCGGCAGGAAAGAGCGCACTTTGCCGTCATAGCCCAGGTTCACCGTCACCGATGAGGTGTAGTTGATTCCGCTAAGCTCACCCGCCAACTCCGAATTCGCCGACCGCAGCAAGGCTGCTGCAACTCCCGCCGGCACGGCCAGGATCACCCCATCAAAGTGGTCGGAGCGGTCCCCCGCTGAGACCGCCCAGCCGTCTGCGCGCCGCGTTAGCGCATTCACCGGCGAATGCGTAAGCAACGATGGGCGAGGAAGCCGCGCCACCAGCGCGTCCACCATCTGCTGCATTCCTTCTTTCAGAGAAGTAAACAAGGGACGCTTAGCAGAACTTACCCCCATCTTCCTGCGCGCCGCGAGCATGGCGCGACCCAGGCTGCCGTACTTGCTTTCCATTTCCGCAAAGCGCGGCAACACCGCCCGCACGCTAAGATCGGCTGCAGTGCCCCCGTACACCCCGGAGAGCAACGGGTCCGCCAGACGGTCCACCATTTCAGCACCATAATGCCGCTCCACCATCACAGCCACTGTCTCATCATGTTCCGCTTTGTGCGGTGGATGGAACCATTCCCGCGCCATGCGCAGCTTTGTGCGCAGCGAAAATAAAGGTGAGAAAACGGTGGGCAGGATTTTCGTCGGCACCATAAACATCAGGCCATCCGGCATCACCACCAGCTTGCCGTTCACCAAAATATAGGTCTTCCGCTCTGAATCGTTGGAGCCGATCAGTTCATTCTCTAATCCGATTTGCCGGCACAGGTCAATAGCCCAGGGTTTTTCGGTGAGAAAAGAATCCGGCCCCGCCTCGATCAGGCATCCCTCAGCCCGCTCCGTCACCATAACGCCAGCCAGCCGCGAGCCGCTTTCGAACAACACATAGTCGACCTGCGCACCAGCCCGTCGTTGTTGTTCCAGAGCATAAGCAGCCGAGAGCCCGGAAATGCCGCCGCCGACGATGGCAATACGTTTCATGCTTTGGATTGGAGGGTTGCAGCTTGCAATCGCGACCGCGCCACGTCGGCCAGCGCCGCAATCAGAGTGGGCGAGTCATTCAGCGAATCAGCCCGCCGCAGGCGCATTCCCTTTTTCTCCGCAAAATCCTTGAATGCGATATCGATGTCGTACAGCACTTCCACGTGATCGCAAAGAAATCCAATGGGCTGGATGAACACACTGGACCGTCCCTTTTCCTTGCAGCGAACAATCATCTCCTCCACGGTGGGACCAATCCACGGTCCACCAGCCATGCCCTGGCTCTGGAAAGCAAACATCCAGTCGTCACTCCCCAGTTCAGCCGCTTGCGAAACCAGTTGCGCCGTCTCGTAAGCCTGCACGTCGTAGGGATCTCCCTCGGTTATAGTGCGCTGGGGAACGCTATGCGCCGTGAAGATGACAGGCACCTGCTCGCCCGCCTCGACACAAGCCCGATTCCATCCAATCCGCAATTTCTCCGCGAAAGCTTTGGCGAGCAACGGGTGGTCGTGCCACGATTCCACAAAGTCCAGACTGAAAGCTGCTCCTTTTTCCCCCTCTACCGCACGACGATAGAGCCCCACGCTTGTGCGCGAATTCTGAGGAGCCATGCAAATGGCGATTACATGCTCAACTCCGTCGGCCACCATCGGTTTCACAACATCAGAAATGAAAGGCTTCCAGTTCCGCATCCCGACGTACACCGGCATCCGCAACGCACGCGACAAACTCTGCCCTTGCAGCAACGTCCAGCGAGTTAGCGGAGAAGCCCCAATCAGAGAATAGCGATGTGCAATTTCCTCAACTGCTGCCGGCGGCATCGGCCGCCCACTGGTGACATATCGCAGGAATTCAGGCACGTCCTCCGCCCGATCCGGGCTGCCATGCGCCACCAGCAAAACTGCAGTCGATTTAGGACCTGACGTCAACTCAACACCCTCAGCGCGATGCAGCCGCCAATTTCGCCGAATGCTCGCGCACAAACTCCGCCAGAGCTTTCACGTTCTCTACCGGAGTCTCCGGCAGAATCCCATGCCCCAAATTAAAAATGTGCCCCGGCCGTCCATTGGCCCGCAGAAGGATATCTTCCGCCCGCGCCCGCAGCTCTTTCCAATCCGCAAACAGCAGCACCGGATCGAGATTTCCCTGCACGGCGCCGGCCCAATCCATGCTGCGCCAGCCTTCATCCAGCGGAATACGCCAGTCGAGCCCAATCACTTCCGCCCCCGTTTCTTTCATCGACGGCAACAAGCTCGCCGTATCGGTGCCGAAATAAATGATGGGCACACCCGCCTTTTGCAGCTTCTTCACCAACTCGGTGACCGGAACCAGAACGTACCTTCGATAATCCTCCACGCTCAGGCAGCCCACCCAGCTATCAAAAATCTGTATGACGTCGGCTCCCGCGCGCACCTGTTCCGCCGCATATTCACCCACGACGGCGACCAGTTTGCCCATCAATTCAGCCCAGGCAGGCGGCGAGTTGTACATCATCTTCTTAGTCTCGATATAACTCCGCGAACCGCCGCCCTCGATCATGTAGCTTGCCAGAGTAAAAGGAGCCCCGCAGAATCCGATCACCGGCAGGCGCCCGCCAAAATGTTTTGTCACCAGACGAATCGCCTCAGAAACATATCCAAGTTCCGATGCCCCATCCGTCCGCAACCGAGCCACATCTCCTCTGGTCCGCAAAGGCTTTTCGATAACGGGTCCCTCGCCAGCTTCGAACCGAAAGGGCAACCCCATCACTTCCAAAGGCAAAAGCAGGTCAGCGAAAATAATCGCCGCATCCACACCCAGAGCCTCCGCCGCGGTGATCGTGACCTCCGCCGCCAGCGCGGGCTTCTTGCAGATTTCAATCAAAGAATGTTGTTTGCGAACCGCTCGATACTCCGGCATATACCGCCCCGCTTGGCGCATAAACCACACCGGAGTACTCTCCACAGGCTGGGCCTTCGAGGCCCGTACGAAGCGGGATTCAGGGGCAGACATGAACCTCTAACTGTAGCATTTTTCGAGAATAGCCTAACCAGAAAGGCCACGAAGCGGCACCGATTAGAACGATCTCACTAAATAGAGATGCCTTTCCTGACGCCCTCCTTCGTGTTCCTTAGTGTCCTTGTGGTTAAGCTCTTCTCTCTGGTCGACCTTTTCAGCTTTCTAAAGCATTGCTCATGCGTCTATTCGGCACTCGCAACCGCTATAATGCCGAGCGCGACTATCGCACTGTTTTCAAGGGGGACGGAATGCGTTCACTGCTAACTGCATTAGCAGTTTTCGTTATTTTTTCAACTCTCTGTTGGACACAACAACCGGAATCCGCGCCGAACCAGGCGCCACCCGCGAAGACCACGAACAAAGAGAAAAAACCGTCTCCCGCGCCCAAGGTCCCGGAAGGAAAACCGCAGGAAACGCCGACTTCCACCGAAGAATCCAAGCCCGAAACCGGCAAGGAAACTCCGGCCGACAAAGATAAAGACAAAGAAAAAGACGAGCGCTACGACGTCACCGAGGTGCCGCCCGTCGTCACGCATCACCAAATCACGGTCGACGGCAAAGCGCTCCGCTACACCGCGACCGCCGGCCGCCTGCCCATCAAACGCGATGACGGCAAAATTGAAGCCGAGATGTTTTTCGTAGCCTACACGCTCGACGGTCAGGACGCCGCCAGGCGCCCCGTCACCTTTGCCTTCAACGGAGGCCCCGGCTCCGCCTCAATCTGGTTGCACATGGGAGCGCTAGGCCCCAAGCGAGTTGTCCTGCAGCCCAACGGCTTCATGCCCGCTGCTCCCTACCACATTGCCGACAATCAAAACACGCTGCTTGACCGCAGCGACGTGGTCATGGTGGACGCCATCGGAACCGGCTTCAGCCGCGCCGCCAACGCCGAACTCACAAAAAAATATCTCGGAGTAAAAGGTGACATCGAAGCCTTCGGGGAATTCATCCGCCTCTACATTACGCGCTACGATCGCTGGTCGTCACCGCTGTTTCTGTTGGGAGAGAGTTACGGCACCACCCGCGCCGCGGGCATCGCCGGCCACCTTGCGGAGCGCGGCATCTCGTTCAACGGCATCACGCTGCTTTCCATGGTCCTGAACTTCCAGACTTTGGAGTGGACCAAAACGAATGACCAGCCGTATATCCTGCTGCTCCCCAGCTACACCACGATTGCTGCCTACCACAAAAAATTGGCACCCGAGCTCGAGCAAGATCTCAACAAAACCCGTCAGGAAGTAGAGCAATGGGCCTCCCACGATTACGCACTGGCCCTCGCCAAGGGAGACGCCATCGCGCCTGAAGAACGACAAAAAATTATCGACCAACTTGCCCGCTACACCGGATTGAGCAAAGAGGTAATCGACACCTACGACCTGCGCATTGACGTCCTCACCTTCACCCACTATCTCCTGCTCGATAAGAAACTGCGAGTAGGCCGCCTCGACGGACGTTTCACCGGTCCCGATCCGGAAACTCCCGGCAGCCGCTTTTATGATCCCACCGGCTCCGCCATCCTGCCGCCCTACACCTCGGTCTTCAACAAC
>QIAS01000298.1:5989-10649 GCA_003225615.1 Acidobacteriota bacterium
CACGCCTTTTTACGCCGCCGATTACACCATAGACCATTTGGACTTGCGCTCCACCTACCGCAAGAATATCTCCACCGCAACCTACGATTCAGGACACATGGTCTACATCGACACCAACTCCCACGCCAAAATGAAAAAAGACCTGATCAACTTCATGGAAAAGTCGCTTCCCTGAACTCACCGACTACGCCAACGTCGCGACCTTCGCGTCACCTTCGCGACCTTTGCGGTTAAAGGTTCTTCTCTGCGAACGCAGCGGATTCTCAGCGAACTCTGCGGTTAAAAGCTTTTTGACTTTGAGCGTGCACAACCCGAGAACTAGGAGACCAACCCAGCCCACCGCTTACGCCAGGCAGTAGCCTGCTCATACCCATAAGCCAGCCGCAAAACCAAATCTTCCCGCCAGTGAGGCCCAACAATCTGCAACCCAATCGGCAGCCCCGCCTTTGTAAACCCGCAAGGAACCGAGATCGCCGGCACCCCCCAAGTATTTATCGGACGCGTATTCCGCAACATCAGAATTTCCTTAGGACGAAGGTTCTCCGGATTCCCCTTCAACTCGGCAATCGCCGGAGCCGGAATCGGAGTAGTAGGAGTAATCAGAAGATCCACGTCTTTGAAAAACAAAGCAATCGCCCGCCGAGACTCCTCCATCCCGCGCCGCAACCGGATGTACTCCGGAGAACTGACCTTGGCCCCGCTGCGAATCCGCCGCAAAGTTTCCGGCTGATAGAGTTCAGGGCTCTTCGCGACGAACTCTTCGTGATACGCAAAAGCCTCCGCAGTCAGCAGCACCCGGTCGTTGTTCACCGGAGGACTCACATCCCGCACCTCTGCCCCCAAAGTCCTGATGACGCCCAAAGCCTGCTCGACCGCCGCCGAGATTTCCGGATCGAGATCCTCGAAGAACATCGCCCGCACCACCCCCACCCGCAAAGACTTAGGATCTTTACGCATCTCCGTCAAGTAGTCGCCCACGGGCACATCGGCGCTGGCAATATCTCCGGGATCGTATCCCGCAATAGCTCGCAGCAGGATTGCAGCGTCCGAAACCGTCCCCACGATAGGCCCAACGTGGTCCAGGGACCACGACAGCGGAATTACCCCCCGCGTGCTCACGCGGCCATAAGTCGGCTTCAGACCCACAACGCCGCAAAAAGCGGCTGGCTCCCGCACCGATCCGCCGGTATCGCTCCCAATCGCGCCGAACCCCAACCCGCAAGCTACCGCCGCCGCCCCACCACCCGAAGAACCACCCGCAATGCGCGCGACATCCCAGGGATTGTGCACCTCCCCATAAGCGCTGATGATCGAACTTCCCCCAAAAGCAAATTCGTGCAGGTTCTGTTTACCGATTATCACCGCCCCGGCCTCTTTCAAGCGGCGCACAACCTCGGCATCTTCCGCAGGCACACGGTCTTTGAACAGAGCGCTTGCCGCCGTTGTCCGAACCCCGGCTGTATCTATCAGATCTTTCAGACCAATCGGTACGCCGTGCAGCGGCCCGCGCCACTTACCATGCTGAATTTCCTCCTCCGCGGTCCGTGCCTGCCCCAGCGCCGCGTCCGCAGTCACGGTAATGAACGCGTTCAATGAGGGATTCAGCTTTTCGATTCGTGCCAGGCAGTCGCGAGTCACTTCCACAGGGGAAATCGAGCGCCGCCGGATCGATTCGCTAAGCTCGGAGATAGTCGAAGACAAGCCCGCCTTCGAAGCGATCGGGCCACCGATTTGATCCTTGCCCTGTTTCACGGGAGCAGACAGAAGTTTACTCAATGGTGCTGCCGATATCGTAGCAGCCACGCTCGCAACTCCTTGAAAGAATCCTCGTCGGTTCATCATGCACCTCGCATCCGCTTCCCAACCAAGCAGTAGCTCTGCCGACCTCGACAGGCACGCTATTATCGTCCAGAGCAGGCAAGCCTTGATAACACCGCCTATAATCCTTGAGTAGACGTGCAGTGGAGGTAAACCAAACACCATGGCCGAAATGACATTGACCCCGGTAGCAACTCACGGCTTTCTCGTCGACGGGCGCTGGGTCGAGCAAGGTGAACTGGTGGAAGTGCGCGCCCCCTACGACGGCGCCGTAATCGGCCGGGTCTTTCAGGGTGGCCGTTCACAGGCCGAAGCCGCAATCGCCGCCGCCGTCAAGGCCTTCGGCACTACCCGCCGCTTGCCCGCATTCGAACGCCAGCGTGTCTTGCGCCGTGTCGCAGAAGGAATTTCGCGCCGAAAAGACGAGTTCGCCCGCACTCTCGCCCAGGAAGCCGGCAAGCCTATCAAGGCAGCTCGAAGCGAGGTGGACCGCGCCATCTTTACTTTCACCGTCGCTGCCGAAGAAAGCACGCGCATCTATGGCGAATATCTTCCCTTGGACTGGCAGGAATTCACCGCCGGACGCTGGGGTATAGTGCGACGTTTTCCCCTGGGCCCAGTAGCAGGAATCACGCCATTCAACTTCCCCCTGAATCTTGTCGCTCACAAAGTTGCCCCTGCGATTGCCGCGGGCTGCTCCATGGTATTGAAGCCAGCGCCCCAGACGCCGCTGTCCTCGCTCCTGCTCGCAGAGACCATCCAGCAGGCGGGCTGGCCCGATGGCGCGCTAAACGTTATACCGCTTTCCAATGAAGATGCCGGAATACTCGTCACCGACGACCGCATCAAGCTCATCAGCTTCACCGGAAGCGCCAGCGTAGGTTGGGAAATCAAGAAACGCGCGGGCAAGAAAAAGGTAGTGCTCGAACTCGGAGGCAATGCCGGAGTCGTGGTCCACAGCGACGCCGACCTGGCATACGCCGCCGAACGCTGCGTCGCCGGAGGATTCGCCTATGCCGGACAAACCTGCATCTCGGTCCAGCGCATCCTGGTCGAACAATCCGTCTACGGAAAATTCACCGACCTGCTGCTCGCCGGAGTCAGCAAACTGAAGACCGGCGATCCCCTCGACGAGTCCACCGATCTTGGCCCTCTGATCCGTGAAAGCGACGCCATTCGCGCCGCCGAATGGGTGCAGCACCGGCGGCACGCGCAAAGGCTCGATTTTGGAGCCTACGGTACTAGCCGGCACCAAGCCCGACATGAAAGTGAATTGCCAGGAAATTTTCGCTCCCGTAGTAACCGTAGAACCCTACACCGACTTCAACGCCGCTCTGCGCCAGATCAACAGCTCCCCTTACGGCCTGCAAGCCGGCATCTTCACCCGCGACGCCAAACTCCTGTTCCAAGCCTATGACGATTTGGAAGTCGGAGCCGTAATCGCCGGCGACGTCCCCACCTTCCGCATCGACCACATGCCCTACGGAGGAATCAAGGATTCCGGCCTGGGCCGCGAAGGCCTCCGCGACACCATCCAGGAAATGACCGAGCCCAAGCTGCTGGTAATGAACCTAAGATAACCCCCTGTAGAGACGGGGCTCACCCCGTCTCCCCGTCCATTCTGCACGCGGTCTGCTAATCTTCCCCGCAGCATGCGCGCAGCCGCCATCTTCGGCCCACGATCATCCACCCGAGACCTGAAACCATTTCAAGAAAATTCCAAGGCAGATTGGCTGATAGGCATCCCAGAGCCTCCTTCCAAAGCCGACGCAGTCCTGTTATTCGGAGGAGATGGCACAGTCCACCGTCACTTGAATCAACTGGTCAAACTCCGGTTACCACTACTGGTCGTCCCCACCGGAAGCGGCAACGACTTTGCCCGAGCCTTAGATCTGCGAAGAGTTAACGACGCTCTGGCAGCATGGAAAAAATTCTCTTCGAACCCAGGAAATGTGAAAACCATTGATCTAGGCATAATCACATCAGTTCCTAATCGCCACGAAGCCGCAGCTCCCCCGAGCGAGTCGCCTGCGCCACCTGATTCCGAAACCAGGTACTCAGTACCCGGTACTCGGTACTACTTCTGCTGCATCGCCGGCTGCGGCCTCGACACTGAAGTCGCGCGCCGCGCCAACCATCTCCCCCGCTGGCTACGCGCCCATGGCGGGTATGTCCTCACCCTCCCCGCCGCACTTCTCCGCTTCTCACCACCGCGCATAAAGCTCTCCCTGTGTAACTCAGCGGAAGACGCGCAATTCGACCTGCGCGCTGACAAGCCCACCACGGTGATCGCCTTCGCCAACGCACCCACTTACGGCGACGGCATGCGCATCGCTCCGCGCGCCCAATTGGACGACGGTAAGCTCGACGTCTGCATAGTGGACGGCATCAACAAGCTCAAGCTGCTGCGCTTGTTCCCCAAGGTTTATTCCGGCCGCCACCTCAATCTGCCCGTGGTGGAATACTTCCAAGCCGAGCGTCTGCGCCTTGAGACCGAGCGCCCCGTCGCGGTCTACGCTGACGGTGAATACGTTTGTCAGACTCCAGTCGAGATCGAAGTAGCACCGCAAGCACTACGAGTGATTGTTCCGTCTCCGTGACTCTCCCACTACCCTGCCATGTTGTGCCCAGTGCTTTCGTGCTTCTCTCGATTCCTGCCAACTTGTAGTTGAACAACAGCATCAGAAACCAAATCATCCGAAGAGAGGTAAGCCATCACAGCACGGGCAAAAGAGGGGCCGCACGCAGGCGCGGTGGTCGACAGCGGCGCGCCGCAGGACAGATCCGGGTCCCGACCACGGGGCCGTGCCGCACAACCCAGAAAAGCCTCCCCCGGTGCTAA
>QIAS01000299.1:0-5807 GCA_003225615.1 Acidobacteriota bacterium
G
This sequence comes from Acidobacteriota bacterium, assembly GCA_003225615.1. Lineage (GTDB taxonomy): Bacteria > Acidobacteriota > Terriglobia > Terriglobales > Acidobacteriaceae > QIAS01. The sequence continues at coordinate 2 of QIAS01000299.1, forward strand.
ATAAAGGAGCGGTCCTCGGAGATGAACCGACCGCTGGAGGTCGAAGTATCTGGCGCGGTAGTAATACAGGCTGTGTCTCGCTGTCCGATGGTGATCGTCTCCACATCACAAAGTTGTAGATCATCCATCCTGCGACACAGAGCCAGGAAATCAACGTGTATCTGCTCGAACATTGCAAGTATTTATCCTTAGATCTTCGAAACATGAATTCGTAAAAATAGCCCCCACAGGAGCCAGACCAATACACTCATAACGAAGTCAGGATAATAATCCTTCACCCAGTTACATGCCTACCTTGATTCCAGCAGCCGTTAGATGACATTTCAGCGCTAGCTACTTCGTTGGAGGTAAGACTCGCGGGTAACTAAAAGCCAGATCGTTTCTGGCTTTCCCCCTTTGGTCCACGATTTCGAGCTTCACTTTGCTCTTCTTGCTTTGGGAGGGCACTGCTAGTTGCAAAATCCAGAAGCTTTTGACCTGATTGTTTAACTGTTCGGTAAAGAGCTTGAGCTTCTCTTGACTGTGCTGATCGTAATCGTATTGGACGTTCCAGGAAGCTCCTCCTGGTACCTGACGGCCGGAAATAACGAACGCAATGCCGCCGCTGTCGGCGACCATCTCCAGGAAAGATTCCTTCGCTTCCTCTGCCTGGCTTGGCATAGGCTCGTCGAAAAGAGACGCGAAGAGGCGCACACCCGATTTCAGCAAGGTGGCCTCCGTAGATGCCTTTGTGGAATGGCTATGATTCTCTTCACCATCCGTGATCGCATACACGACATCGCCCAGCTGAAAAGGTTCCAGTAATTTCAATGCCGCCAGTATCGCGTCGAACAGCGGAGTCGGCGATTGATGTTTGATGTTGGCTCGCCCACTCGGACCTTGTTTCAACCACTGAACAACAGCAGTCCTGCCTTGCGAGAAATCAAATATCTGATGGACTTGGTCCGAGAACGTCACCATGGCAATACGCCCATCGGATGGCATTTGCGTTACAAATTCATCCACGACCTCTCGTGCAACCTGCCATTTCCCGTTATCTGTTTCTCCGGCCATGCTGCCGCTCATATCCAGAACGACCACGATCCTGCGTGGAGCTACGTTGTATTGAGCGTCGGATATGAGAGCCGGGTTACCGTTTATTCGTACGCGGAAGTTACTTTTGGTCAGATCACGTACGACATTTCCGTGTAGATCCACGACATTGACCAGCACAGGAAGCGTTTCTGGCGCGTTCCGAGCCTGTTGCGCGAGGGCTGATGGGAAAAGTTCCAGGGTCGCGAGGAGCAATACTTTCACTGTGGACATTCACGACTCCGAACGCCAGGAGTGTACTACACAGACGTCCGAAAGTTTGAGGGCAGTCTCAGATCGAGACCTTAGTTAGTTATAACAGATGGGATAAGAAGCCGGTCTCCGACGGGATGCTATACGCTCCCAAGTTATCGACGTGCTCGAAGCACAAGAGATAAAGGAGACCGGCAATGAAGAAGGTTAGCACCGCAGCGGTGAAACAGATCACAAATTTCTCTCAACACTCAGCTCTCGCACCGCTCCATTTACGAGATACCTACGCAGTCCCTGATTTCAGGCTCTCTGCCTTCACGGAACAATCACCGCAGCCCCGTCGATAGAGTCCCTCTTCAAAGCTGCCAGCGCTTCATTGGCTTGATTGAGCGGAAATGTGGTTACCTTGGGACGCAAATTGATCTCAGCCGCAGTCTGAAGAAAATCACGCGCATCAGCTCGAGTCATATTTGCGACGCTGCGCAGTTGTCGCTCACCCCAGAGCAGACGGTCGTAATCAAACTCGGGAATACGATCGAGGTGAATGGCATTGATCGCCACCACCCCTCCTTTGCGCAAGCTGGCGAGAGCAGCCACGACCACATCCCCGCTGGGAGCAAACGTAATCGCACGGTCCAGCGCCACCGGCGGCTTGTCCCTCTCCGTGCCTACCCAGGTCGCGCCCAGCGATTCCGCCAATTTGCGATGCGACGCCCCCCGCGTCGAGACATATACGTCGCATTTCCAGGCGCGCAGCACGGCAATCGCCAGGTGTGCCGAAGCCCCGAAGCCGAACAACCCCACGCGCTCGCCGGATTGCACCCCCGCGACGCGAAGACTGCGGTAACCAATGATGCCGGCGCACAAAAGCGGCGCGGCATGCAGATCATCGAGAGCGGCAGGAAGAGGAAACACGAAATCGGCGCGGGCCACCGCATATTCCGCATAACCTCCATTCACCGTGTAACCAGTGAACGTCGGCGAATCGCAAAGATTTTCAAACCCGTGCTTGCAATACCAACACGTCCCGTCAATGCCGCCCAGCCAGGAAACCCCCACCCGCGTGCCGAGCGGGATCTCCGGCAAATCTCCTTCAACGATCTCACCGACAATTTGATGGCCGGGAATAACGCGCTGACGTTGTACCGGCAATTCGCCTTCAACTATGTGTAGGTCGGTCCGGCAAACGCCGCACGCTCGCACCCTGAGCAGAACTTGGCTCGGCTCCGGTTTCGGCTTGGGAACTTCTTCAATTCGAAGAGGCTGCTTCGAAATTTCTTGCGGCGAGGTTAGAACAGCGGCCTTCATGGGATCTCTCGGACCCCAGCAGCGTATCACTTAGACTGTCCCTGGAGTAAGGCGTCACACCTGCCATCGTCGAGCCAGAGAAGCCGCCATAAGTCCAATAAAGAAAATGGTTTACAGCGGAAGTCACTACGATTTTGTACATACAAATTAGTACATACAAAACGTTCCACGTGGAACACTTTGCACCTGCATCGCCCTTGAGATCATTCCGCGCCCAGGCCACGGGAGAAAATTCTCGCTATATCCGCGGCCAACTTCTTGGCCTGCTTTCTGCCATATCCCATAACCGCTGGACGCATAAAGCCAAAGATAAAACCGAGGGCACCGATCGCGTTGGACAGGGCTTCAATCTCATCGCCGCTAACCCGCCGGCATTCCTTGTGGCGCCGCAGTCGCGCCGAGATGGCTTGGGCGTGTCGTTGCGGCCCGACGCGGCTCACGAACTTGCCTACTTTCGGGTCGAGGATGGCGCGCGGTATGCTCACCCGGAGCAGATCGCGATCTTTCCACATGCGTTCCACTTCCCAAGTCATCAGGCGCTGGATCTCGTCTTCCAGGGAGTTTCCTGAAGGCAGCCGGTCACTTAGTCCGTCGACCTGCTGCGAGGCATAAAAGCTCATAAGCGCGAATAGCAACCCTGCTTTGCCTTTGAAGTAACGGTGAATCAGTCCTTCCGCACAGCCTGCTGCGGCCGCGATTTCGCGGGTGGTAGTGGCGTCGTATCCGCGGACGGCGAAGAGCCTGGTGGCGGCCCGGATGAGTGCTTCCTGCCGTGCGGGCCGATCCCGCTTTCTGCGAAGTGGTTTTCCCCGCAAGGCCAGCTTGACATGCCCATTACCGTTGTCTGCGTATTCTTCAATCCTGAAATTCATGGTGGCCTCGCTCGGCCGAACCCGAAAAGCTACCATCCAAGCGGAGGTATGAATGTCAAAATTATGTCTCCAGTTTGTAAAGAATTTGTCACGGCCAACAGGCGCCGGGATATAGTTAAATTTCCCGTTCTGCCGCGTGAAGATGTGCCGCCTGACTCCAATCTGCGCTCCTCTGCGACGGGCTCGGTCTGCTGATCCGGGTCGAGTTCTCCGGGCAAGCCGTGCCACTATCATGCTGCTCTGCCTGACCGGGATCTCGTTCCTGCCCGGACGGGCAATGGCGCAAGGTCAAGCCGCGGCTCCTGCGAAACGACCAGAGATCATCCGCAACTTCCGGCTTACGAAGTTCTATGACACTCCTGATCCTTTGCCTGCGGGAAAACCTGGAGAGTTAATCCGTTCCACAACCTTCGAAACCTACGATCTGCCGCTCGGCGTGGCCGCGGTTCGCCTTCTATATCATTCGCGTTCTGCCGCCGGCGATGACGTTGCAACGTCTGGCGTAGTTCTATATCCCGATGGAAAACCGCCCGCTGGAGGTTGGCCGGTGATTGCCTGGGGACACGATTTGAGCGGAGTGGCCCGCCAGTGTGCTCCATCCCTGACCCGGAACCTGCAGCATGGCGCATTCCTATCGATGTATGTCAATATCGGCTACGCCGTAGTTGCTACCGATTACACCGGGCTGGGGACGCGATTCCGGAATGCGTTTGCAGACACATTGTCCAACGCCTGGGACGTGATCTATTCGCTGCCAGCGGCCCGTCGTGCAGTACCGCAGCTGGGCTCGCGGTGGATCGCGATGGGGACGGGCGAAGGGGGAATGGCCGCGCTGGGCGTGGGGGAATTGGAGCACGACATTCAGGACCCAAACTATCTGGGAAGCATCGCGATTTCGCGTTTGGCTGATTTGCAATCTATGTACGAACCGCTGGGCGCCGTCTCCTACAACATGCCGCTGTTTCTGGCTTACGGCATTAAGACCCTGTATCCGCAATTTGAAGTTAAAGAGATACTGACCGACAACGCGCTTCCTCTGTACCAGCATATGCGAGAAGGATGCGCCGAAACCGAAGCTGGACAGAAAGCGGCCGCGATGCTGCGGCCAAACTGGCAAAGCAACCCATTCGTCCAGAAGTATTTCGAGCGGAACCGCTCTGGGCTCAAATCTATCACTGCGCCGCTGCTGGTGATCAGCAGTGAGGCCGACCCTGCAATCACGGAGACAACGAAGATCGTTGCGCGATTATGCCAGCACCGAGATCGAGTTCAATTCGAAAAATATCCTGAATACGATCCTGGCAGGGTGATAGGAGATTCGGTGAGAGACCAGATTACCTGGATTCAGGCGAGATTTGCGAATTCACCGGCGCCCACGAATTGCGCCCCGCAACATTGATTGGTCTTACCACTCCTGGCGGGATTCTTCGCCACACTCCATACGGCGAACTTGATTGCGCTTGCGATGTACGAGAAAAACCATTCCAATGGATCCGAGCGTCGGGGGAATAACGAGGATCAAAATCCCGTTGCGCAGGGCCTGAATCATCTTTGCGCCCGCGGAAGCCGCCTGGGTATAGCAAAGCGCGCAACCTTGAGCAAAAGCGGGAAGAGGAACGGCCAGTATGGCCACTGCAAGCAGCCCAAAAGCCAGGAGCCGCAATGGCGATTTCATTTCCATAATTTGTTTTCTCACTGCGGTACCACTCCGACCTTGGGCTGTGAGTAGGGCGCGCCGATCTCCATTCGGTAGCTGTCGGTCCATCCGTATTGCATGGCGAGCAGCACAAACCCGGTAAAGACGACGACGAACAAGAAAAATCCCCGCCGTTCCGCCCATAAATGCATGAAGAACATCAGCGCAAGACCGGCCTCGGCAAGCGCGATCAGCAGCATGCGCGCAAACTTCGCCGTTGTGTCGACATGGCTGTAAGCAATGCCGAACTGCAACCCGGCGAGGATCAAAATACACACGTAGATCGCAATATACTTTCCGAGCGTGTCCGTGTATCTGGCCGCTGGTTCATGGGGTTGCACATCGGGCGTGTCCATAGTCTTTTCTCCGAATTTTTCGATCTCAATGAGACAGATTCAAAAGATAGACGAACGGAACGACGAACATCCAGACCAAGTCCACAAAGTGCCAGTACAGACCTGTCACCTCCAGGTCGTCGGCATTGTACCGGCCGTTCTTATATCGAACTCCCACCGCGATCAAAGCGACGACGCCACCGGTAACGTGCAATAGGTGCAGCCCCGTAATGCTGAAGAAGGACGCACCGAAGAGCCCGGTGCCCCACGGATTGGTGAACAGGGTCATGCCTTCACCAATTAACCCCAGC
>QIAS01000299.1:5857-6377 GCA_003225615.1 Acidobacteriota bacterium
GTCCAACGAAACGCGCCTGCCTTGTCGCCGGCTTTCGCGGCACGTACTCCGAGCAGCATGGTCAAGCTGCTGGTGAGAAGGATGAAAGTCATGATCGCGACGTTAGTTATGCTGTGGAAAGGCCGTGGCCATTGAGGTGTGCCGTTTCGCAAGAAGCCATAGGCCACCAAGCACGCGGCGAAGGTTGCCGCGTCGGCGATAATGAACAGCCAGATCGCCATTTTTTTGGCGGGAACCGCAAATGGCGGGATACCGGTGGTCAAGCCCGGCGCATGTGCCGGCATTGTCAAATCGGCATGGCTCACGGGGCCTCCTCTCGAATGCATCAGAGTTTCATCCAAAGCAACAAAAGCAGGTATACCCAAAGGACGTCCATAAAGTGCCAGTAGCGCGAAGTTGCGTCTAACGTACTCCGCCGCAGAACCAGCTTATTGAGCTTACTGATCACGCGACCCAGGCCGCCCAGACCACCCAGCAGGTGCAACACATGTCCGGCCGTGAATACATAGAAGAAAGAGCT
>QIAS01000300.1 GCA_003225615.1 Acidobacteriota bacterium
CGCCATGCTCGAAGCGGTGCAAAGCGGTGAGATCACAATGGCGCAAGTAGACCAGTCGGTCGTCAAAATCCTGAAAGCCAAGGCCTGTGTTGGACTAAATAAAGCTCGGCTGGTGGATCTGGAGAAGATTCCTACTCAGGTGGACAGTCCGGCTAATGTCCTCTTCGGCCAGCAAGTAGCAGATGATGCTGTCACGCTGGTACGTGACAATGGTAAGCTCCTGCCGCTGAAAGCTAGTGGAACTCCCAGGGCCGGACTTCCGTATCAATCAGTGGACGAGGTGCATAATCGCGTCCTCGCGGTGATTTTCTCCGATGACGTGCGCACCGACTCGGGCCGGGTTCTCGAGCGCGAGATCCGCCGTCGGGTGCCCGACGCTCACGTGATCTACGTTGATCCACGCATCGCCGCCGGCATGGCCGATGAGGTATTAACAGCGCTCGATCAGGCACAATCGGTAATTGCTGCTGTCTACGTGATTCCCACCGCAGGCAAAGTGGCGAACACGCAAGGCGGGCTGAAAAATTCCATAGGCTTGGCCGATGCCACTGGCACGCTGCTGCAGAACATGTTGCAGCGCGCGGCCAGTAAAACGGTTGTCCTTGCAATGGGGAATCCTTATCTGGCGCAGGATTTCCCGAGCATCGAGAACTATGTGTGCGCATTCTCAAATGCCACGGTTTCGGAGGTGAGCGCGGTAAAAGCATTGTTCGGCGAAGTTGCGGTTCACGGCCACCTGCCGGTGAGCATTCCCAACGTCGCGCAACGCGGTGCCGGAATCGAGCGCCGGCCGCAACTCGCCCATGGAGGGTCTCAACATGAATCTGCAATTTCGAGCCGCTAACGCCCTGCTTGCTGCCGTAGTGCTGTCAGCCATGCTCTTGCCCGCATGCAGCGTGAACGTGAAGAAGAATGCGCAGGGCGAGGAGAAGAAAGTAGACATCGACACTCCGCTCGGCGGCATTCATGTCAACGAAGGTGTCGATGCACGCGACACGGGGCTGCCCGTCTATCCCGGAGCGAAGCCCAAGGAAAAAGATTCGAGTCACGACAGCAAGAGCGCCAACGTCAACATCTCCGGATTTGGCTTTGGACTGAAAGTGGTCGCCATCGAGTACGTTTCCAACGATCCGCCACAAAAAATTGTCGACTACTACAAAGATCAGCTGAAGAAATACGGCAGTGTCCTGGAATGTCACACCAGCAAGCACAGCGGAGACGAACAAGTCGATTCATCTGATGACGAGCATAGTAAGAGTCAATCCAAGCAGCTGACCTGTGAAAAGAATGACGGCGGTAATACGGTGGAGTTAAAAGTGGGTACCAACGACAACCAGCACATTGTCGCCGTCGAGCCGAACGGCAAAGGATCAAACTTCGCCCTGGTCTACTTGAGAACGCGCGGCAAAGACGACATGATCTGAGGGATAGTGCGAATCGTCGCTCCTTGCCTGTCTTTTTTGGCTGCTGTAACTTGAACTCTGGTGGAACATCCCTGCCGCAACTGCGGTGCCCCGATCGAAGACGGCATACCCTTTTGTCGGCAGTGCAACGCGCCCCAAATCCGCGTGGCCAATGTTCAAACAATCGAGACAGGCAGTCCATTGCTGTCCGACGAAGGCCTGAGCATTCCACCACCGCCGCGCCCCCTGCGGTCATCGAAAATCCCATGGTCAAGCGTATTTCCCGCTGCCCTGGTGGGGCTCGGCCTGCTCATGGCATTAGGCCGGACGCTGTCTCCACCTGCGGCTATGGGCTTGGCGATGCTTGCGGCGGGTGTCATCGCGGTCGGGCTCTACTATCGCCGGAACCCGGGAGTGATCCTCTCGCCCGCTACAGGCGCCAAGTTGGGTGCACTCAGCGGGTTAATGGCCTTTGGAATTCTTGCCATTCTTTCCGGTGCCTCAATGGCCGTCCTCCACAGTCGCGGAGAACTCCAAAGCACTCTGACTGAGGTACTCGACCAGGCTGCAGCCCGCACGTCAGACCCAGAAGCCCTGGCCATGATCCAGCAGTTCAAAAATCCGCACGGACTCGCCTTAGTGATGATAGGAAGCATGTTGGGAGCGCTGCTGCTTTTCGTCGCCATCTCCAGCATAGGCGGAGCAATCACCGCGGTTCTTCTGAGAAAAACCTTCCATCGCTGAAAATCCTGCACCTCAGGCTCCTCTTCGTGCACCTTCGTGTCCTTGGTGGTGAAAGATTCTTGATTTCTAGCGCCCTAGGGCACAAATCTGCCAAGTTCCTCTCCCTTGCCCCATCCCCGCGTGACGCGTATCATGCAGCGTTCATGGCTTCTAAAAGTTCATCCCGTCCAGCCAATATCCGCGAAAAGGGCCAGTTGATGTCGCCCTCGGAAATCGAGCGGACCCTGATACGCCTGGCTCACGAGATTATCGAGCGAAATAATGGAGTGAAGGACCTTGGATTCGTGGGCGTGCGCCGCCGCGGAGTGCCGCTCGCCCAGCGCCTGGCTAAGATGATTGGACGTATAGAAAAAACGCCCGTGCCGGTGGGCACCCTGGATATCACGCTATACCGCGACGATCTTTCCACCCTCGGCCCCAAGCCCGTGGTGCAGAAAACCGAGATCGGATTTCCCATCAGTGACAAGGCGATCATCCTTGTCGACGATGTCCTTTACACCGGGCGCACGGCGCGTGCCGCTATGGATGCTTTGTTCCATGAAGGCCGTCCGCGAACTGTCGAACTCTGCGTTTTGATCGACCGCGGCCACCGCGAGTTGCCGATTGAAGCCTCCTACATAGGCCGGAAGGTGCAAACCACCGACCTGGAGATCATCGAGGTGCGACTGCAAGAAGTAGATGATGAGGAGCGGGTGATGCTGATGGAGCGCAAGGGATGATGGGGGGCGATGCACGCAGCGACGGCTGTCCACTGCAATTGTCTTATGCCTGCCTGCAGCTTTCGGGGCAGGGCGCCCCATGACAAAGGCCGCGCGTGGTTCGCTGCTTAGCATCGAGCACCTGCAAGCCTCCGAAATACTCGCGCTGCTGAAGCTGACGCGGCGCATGAATCCTCTCAAACCCCGTCCCTTGCTGCGCGGCAAGCGCGTAGTGCTTCTCTTCTACGAACCTTCTACCCGCACTCGAACTTCTTTTGAAATCGCAGCCAAGTCGATGGGCGCAATCACCACGCTGGTGCAGTCCAGCGGTTCCAGCATAGAAAAAGGCGAGTCGCTACTGGATACCGGATACACGCTGCGTGCCGTAGGCGCTGACGCGATAGTTATACGCCACCCCAATGCGGGCGCTCCGCACCTGATGGCCGCTCACCTTGACGTCCCCGTAATTAATGCCGGCGACGGTATGCATGAGCATCCTTCGCAGGCCCTGCTCGACGCCTACACCATCCAGCGGCACAAAAAAAGCTTCAAGGGACTGCAGGTTGCCATCGTTGGCGACATCTTGCACAGCCGCGTGGCTCGAAGCGCCGTTCACTTGCTGACCAAGCTCGGCGCGAAGATGATTTTGTGTGGACCGCCAGAGCTTCTACCCGAAGTGGCTGCCAGCCTGGCCCCAGGAGTTCGCCTCACGCGCCATTTAGAAGACGCGGTCCGCGGCGCCGATGTGATCATGCTGCTGCGAGTCCAGAGAGAACGCCTCGCAGGTTTGAAGATCAAGCTGCAGGATTACATAGACCGCTACCAGATGACCGCAACCCGTCTCAAACTTGCCAAGCGCGATGCGATCGTCATGCATCCTGGGCCGATTATTCGCGGCCTGGAGTTGACGGGAGAGATAGCGGATTCCGAGCAGTCAAAGATTGTGCAGGAAGTCAGCAACGGCGTGCCAACAAGAATGGCAATTCTGGCCCGCGCAGTGGGGAAGGCAGGAAAATAGGCGTCCGGCGGCCGGCGTCGGGCATTCGTTTTCCGGCCAGGGGTGTCGCGCTTGCGGCGGCAGCTTGGCGCTAATCACGCGCCCAGCAAGGGCGAACCAACTTAGCCCAACGCTTCAGCGCTGGGGAGCAACGCATTAAGCAGAATAAGTCCCGGACGGGACGACATACCTTACTGCCTGAAGGTCCGACTAACTAATGGCTGTAGCAAAAAACAAATCGCAAGGCACTCTCCTCATCAAAGGCGGCCACGTCATTGATCCGGCAGGGAAAATTAACGCCCCCATGGACATCCTGCTCCGCGACGGCCGCGTCGCGGAAGTCGCTCCCGCCAACAAAATCCGCACCAGCGCCGACGAGAAGTTCGATGCTCGCGGCTTGATCGTCGCCCCGGGCTTCATTGACCTGCATGTTCACCTGCGCGAGCCAGGCCAAAGCTACAAAGAAACTATTGCCAGCGGCACTGCCGCCGCGGCTGCAGGCGGATTCACCTCGGTCTGCTGCATGCCCAATACCGTCCCCGTGGTGGATAGGGCCGAATGGGTCACATGGCTGAAGCAGCCAGAGCGAGGCGCGGTGGTGAACGTCTTCCCGATCGCCGCCGCAACCCTTGCCAGCAAGGGCACGGCGCTCACCGAATTTCGCGAGCTTCAGCGAGCCGGCGCGGTCGCCGTCACCGACGATGGTAAACCGATTCTCAACGCAGACGTCATGCGGGAGGCATTGCGCCAAAGCGCCGAGCTTAACCTAACGGTTGTGCAGCATGCCGAAGACACGCGCGCGACCCAGGCCTGCTCAATGAACGACGGTCCGCCGGCGTTTCGCCTGGGCCTGCGCGGGATGAAAGCCTCGGCAGAATCGGCCATTGTTGAGCGCGATGTGCAACTCGCCCAGCAGTTCCCTGGCGCCCGCTTGCATGTGGCTCATCTCTCGACGGCTGACGCGCTCAAACCAGTGCGCCGTGGCAAGCGCAGTAAAGCTCGCGTGACCTGCGAGGTCACGCCACATCATTTCACGCTCATCGATGAGAACGTAGGCGAGTACGACACCAACTTCAAAATGAATCCACCGCTCCGCTCTGCCGCAGACCGCGAGGCTATCCTGGTTGCGCTGGCCGACGGCACCGTGGATGCGATTGCCACCGACCACGCCCCCCACGCCGCGCACGAGAAGCAGGTGGAGTTCGAGCGCGCCGCCTTCGGCATCACCGGACTAGAAACCGCGCTCGGTCTCGCGATCAGCAAATTGCATCGCGAGCACAGGATTCCACTGACGCGCATTGTTGAACTCTTCACGGCGGGTGCGGCGCGTGTACTCGACCTGCGTGGCCGCGGCTCGCTCACCCGCGGTAGCTTCGCCGATGTCACCATCTTTGATCCCAAGAAGCGTTGGACCTTCGAGGCCGCGAAGTCGCGTTCCAAATCGCGCAACACACCTTTTGATGGCTGGCAGCTCACGGGAAAAGTCATCGCCACGATTGTGGGTGGACGCGTGGTCCATCGAATTGAATGAATTCGTACTGTTTGCACTTCCTGAGTCTTCTGGCAAAAGCGGTGGTCTTGAGCAATCGAATTCGGCGGATTGGCGCACCTGACGGTGTAGAACTCCACATCAGAGCGAAGAAGGACTGGTCGACTCTCCTT
>QIAS01000301.1:0-497 GCA_003225615.1 Acidobacteriota bacterium
TGTCGCAGACGAATGCGTTCGCGAATATCCGACGCGACTTCCAGGAAATAAAGCTGCTGACCTTCGCGAAAAGGCAACAGGCTCAACTGAACCTCGATTTCCTGGCCGAGCTTGTTCACCCGCACAGTTTCGGAATCCAGCACGGTATCGCCGTGTTCCACGCGCTCGAGGAAACTCCGCAGCTCGAGAACCTGGGCCGGCGGAATAGTCGGCAGCTCGCGATTTGATACCTCGGAGCGAGTCCATCCATACAGGCGTTCGGCCGACGCATTCCACTCGAGAACGCAGAGATTTCGGTCATAGAGCACAATCGCACCGGGAGAAGCCTCCAGTAGGCCGCGATAACGCTCGTGCGACTTGCGCAATTGTGCTTCCGCGACGAGTCGCTGGCGGGTCACAAACCAGCCTGCCCAGATGGCTAGCAACACAGAGGCGGTTACGCCGCGACTGATGTAGAGATAATGCAGGGAGACATAGTCCAAGTCGCGGAAGAACCG
>QIAS01000301.1:652-1160 GCA_003225615.1 Acidobacteriota bacterium
TGGCATATGAACATTGATGCAGTGACGCCCGTCATAGGGTCATGTGATGCGAGACCCGGACGGGTATAGGCGGGAGTTGTGGCGATCTATGGCGCGCCCACACCGGAAGCTTTATAGGGCATCCGGGTGACGAGAAGCTGATCTCCGAAGAAGTGGTAGAAATTTGGATCGCCCCTAATCAGAGCAAGCGATTAGCGTTTCTGGATTGCCTTGGCGCGTTCCCTGCCAGCTTCATCTGCTCGGCCCAGATGATCATAGGCTTCGGCCAGAAGCGCGTGTGTCTGTGTGCTTTCTGGTAACCGGCTGGCGGCAACTTCAAGATGCACGGCTGCAGACTTGTAGTCGCCGGTTTTCATGAGGCTGGCGCCCATCTCCAAGTGCGCCCAAGTTGAATCGGGCTGCAGCTCAATCGCATTATGCAGATAGTCAATAGCTTTGGAATATTGTTGTTGCCTCGCGAGCGCGACACCCACGGCGAATTGCAGAAGATACGTTTTCGAGCCCTCGG
>QIAS01000301.1:1265-5627 GCA_003225615.1 Acidobacteriota bacterium
TTGGATCGCTTCCTTTTGCTGTTGCGTTGGGGCCCGCAGTAGACTTCTGCAGTCCCACGTAGCCAAGTGACGCCAGTTTTTGAAGCTGGCTCGCAGTCAGGCCCGTGTCGCTCGCCGTGCCTTGGTTTTTGAGACGGCTGTCGAAGGCCTCCAGTTGCGCAGCCATGGTCTCCGCCGCTGCTGTAGAACTGTGAGCGAGGTTATGGGTCGCTCCCGAATCAGTTGCCAGATCGTACAGTTCCGGTCTAGGCGCGCGTATATACAAAAATTTACCGGCGCGCCATGACTCAAGGCTGCTCCATCCGAACGCTCGCTGGGGAAAATCGGTTCTTGAATAGACCGGCTGGTCAGCACTGGACGAGCCTTTGGCAATGCGAAGCAATGATTGTCCCTGCATTTGTGAGGGCACGGGAATGGCTGCGACTTCCAGAATTGTAGGGGCTATGTCCACCAGACTGGCTCTGGATCGGACGCGCTTCCCTGCATTTTGGTTCTGAGGCAGCTTCACAAGCAGCGGTACATGAATAGTTTCATCGTAAAGAAATACTCCGTGAGTCTCCTCGCCATGGCTGCCCAGGCTCTCGCCGTGGTCGGATGCCACCACGATGAGAGCGTCGTCGTACAGTTTCTTGGCCTGCAGCGCAGCTACGAGTTTTCCGACTGCGGCATCCGCTGATGTGATCCCTGCGTCATACGAGCCGGAATGGGAAGCATGCGCATCGGACAAGTTTATCCACAGGAAGAACGGGCTTTCGGAATTTGCCGCAAGCCATGCATTGGCCTCAGCCACAACTTTAGAGCCAAGGCGCTCGACCGCAGCAGGACGGCCCTGTCCGGGCTGAGGCTGACGGAATGCGGCGCTATAGTGGTTGAAACCACGATCGAAACCTGGAGCAAGCCCATTGCGAGGGTCCAATTCAATCGATCCCACGAAAGCTACCGTGTTATAGCCCGCACTGTGAAGAATGTCGGGAAGAAATGGAACAGAGTTGGATAAGGGAGCGCCGAACTCGGTCGCTCCATGCGTTTGGGGATAGGTGCCGGAAAGTATCGATGCGTATGAGACAACAGTGAGCGGCGCTTGCGCGTAGGTTCGGTCAAATACCAAACTTTGAGCGGCGATCCGGTCGAGATTGGGAGTCAGTTTGTGCCTCGAACCAAGGAAGCCCATGTGGTCGGCGCGTGCGGAATCTAGCGTGACCAGGACAATGTTGGGCTTGGCCGCCGCAAACGCCAAGCCTGAAGGCAGCGGAAAGAGAATTGCGGCGGCAGTAAGAACCGCCAATAGACTTCTGCGGCACATTAAATTTAGTCTACCTCACCGTCAATATTGACGCTCCTTGACAGGGAATGCGTACGGAGGCGAGAATCACGATCTACCCTGTGCTCCGCATTTCAAGCATTTCTACGCTTCGTTGTTCCGACGCGAGTTCCATGAACAATGTTCGCTTGCAACGGATGAGGGAGAGAGTTCTTCGCTGAATCGCACAACGAAATCCGGGCTCTTTCTGGCGCTCTGCGCAATAAGTCTGTCACTATTCTCATGCCGGCAATCGCGACAGTGGCATGGCGACCAAAAGCTGATCATTCTTGGAATTGACGGCATGGATCCCGATCTTCTGCGGCAATTCACGGCAGAGGGCAAGATGCCGAATTTTTCCACACTTGCCCGCACGGGCTCGTTCCGCTTGCTTACTACCAGCATTCCGCCGCAAAGTCCGGTCGCGTGGTCAAACCTGATAACCGGCATGAATGCCGGCGGGCATGGCATCTTTGACTTCATTCACCGTGATCCAGCCACGATGCAACCTTATTTCTCCATTTCTCGGGTGGAACCGGCGAAGCATCAAATCAATCTGGGTCGCTGGGTCATTCCGCTGGGAAGTGGCACGGCGGAACAATTGCGCCACGGCAAAGCGTTCTGGGAAATTCTCGACCGTTACGGGATTCCCAACACTGTATTTCGTATTCCCGCCAATTTTCCGCCGGTCAAAACGAAGGGATACACGCTCTCGGGCATGGGAACACCGGACATGCGCGGAACCTATGGAACATTTTCCTTTTACACGGATGACCCGATGGCGAACGTGGGCGCCGTTGAAGGCGGGCAGGTTATTCCAGTTCGAGTGGAGGACTCGCAGGTTGCGGCTCGGTTGATCGGTCCGGATAACACCTTTCGCAAGGGCTCTCCAGCGGCAACTGAGCCCTTCACTGTTTCCATTGACCCGCTGGAACCAGTCGCGAAAATCGAGGTACAGAACACGCGCCTCGTTTTACGCGAAGGCGAGTGGAGTGACTGGGTGCACGTGGAGTTTGAGCTCATACCATATATCGCCACCGTGGAAGGCATCTGCCGTTTTTATCTGAAACAAGCCCATCCGCGTTTTGAGTTGTACGTTTCGCCGCTCAATATTGACCCGGCCGACCCGGCGTTGCCGATTTCAACTCCAAAAGACTATTCTCACGAACTTACCGAAGAGGTGGGCGAGTTCTACACCCAGGGCATTTCCGAAGATACGAAAGCGCTTTCTGCCCGGGTTCTTGATGACAAAGACTACCTGGAGCAGGCACAAACGGTCTTGGCCGAGCACCGCCAAATTTTCGATGCCGAGTTCCCGAAGTTCAGCAGAGGCCTGTTCTTCTTCTATTTTTCGAGCCTGGATCTGAATTCACACATGTTATGGCGCCTCATTGATCCTCATCATCCAGAATACGATGCGCCGCAAGCCGCGCAATACGGGTCTGCGCTGTCCGATTTTTATCACCAGATTGATGAGGTACTCGGCGAAGTCCTGCGCAAGATGGACGATCGCACAACTCTTCTTGTGCTGTCCGACCATGGCTTCGCGCCGTACAACCGTTCCTTTAATCTAAATACCTGGCTTTTGAAACAGGGCTATATCACATTGAGGAGTGATGCCAACGCGAACCCGAATGAAGCCTTCTCGAATGTTGATTGGAGCCGGACCCGCGCCTATGGGCTGGGACTGAATGGGCTATATCTCAACCTGCGCGGCCGCGAGCGCGAAGGAATAGTCGAACCGGGCGCCCAGGCTGATGCCCTGCTTCAGCAAATTACGGAGGAGTTATTGCGCGTGCGTGATCCTCAAAACAATGTGGCTGCGATTACCCGGGTTGATCGCGCGAGCCAGGTCTACCAGGGCCCCTACGCGAACCAGGGTCCCGATCTTCTGGTGGGCTACAACCGAGGTTATCGTGCAGGCTGGCAAACTATTCTCGGCAACTTCCCTACGGAAGTTTTCGAAGACAACACCAATCCGTGGAGTGGCGACCATTGTATGGACTACACCCTCGTGCCGGGAGTGTTGCTCAGCAATCGACCGATTCAGGCGCTGAACCCGGCGCTTACCGACATCGCTCCGACGATATTCGCGCAGTTTGGCATTCCCAAACCGCACGGTATGATGGGACAGTCGGTTTTTGCGTCCAGCCATCAGGAATAAGCAGTGAGACGGAGGGTAATAATGTCTGCCCATAAGGTGAAGATCGAAGGCGAATTGCTGGAACAAGTCAAACAGTGTGCACAGAAGGCGGGGTATGCATCCGTTGAGGAGTTCGTCCTGCACACTTTGGAAAAGGAGGCCAAGCGCTTGCTGGGCGCCGAACCGGGCGGCAGTGCTGACTCCAAGGAGTTAGTGAAGAAACGATTGCAGGGGTTGGGGTACATCGAGTAAATCGAGTGCCAAACCCAGCCATGGTGGTCGTTTCAATTGCGGTGTCTTCTTTATGGGTAATTGTTACGCCGGCGCGGGAAACTGGCCCAGCGCTGCTTGTGGTCGCGATATCCGTGATCATTGGGTTGTTGATGGTGCTCGTGTTCCGCTATACCTCCGATCAAAATGCAATTCGCCGGACTAAGGATCAGTTGAAGGCACATTTGCTTGCGGTCCGCTTGTTTCAGGACCAATTGCAGGTCGTTCTGCGAGCTTACGCCCGAATTCTGGGCGGAACTGGACGTTATCTGCGGCTCGCGTTCACGCCTTTATTGATCGTGATCTTGCCTCTGACGTTCCTGATCGTCGAGCTAGACCGCTATCTCGGGTGGCAGCCCTTACAGCCCGCGCAAGCATTCCTGGTAGAAGTACGGGTGGACACACCTCAAGCGCTCAATCAAGTAGCACTGCAACTGCCCCCCGAATTGGCCATATCCGCGCGGCCGGTCCACATCGAGAAAGACAAGGAGGTTGTATGGCGCGTGGTGGCAAATCGTGAAGGCCGATATAATCTTAGTATTGTCGGTGCAGGGCAGCCTGCTTCCAAACAGGTTACGGTATCAGAAGGATTGGCGCGTGTTTCGCCGATTCGCTTGCGTGACAGTTTTTGGGAACGGATATTGTCTTC
>QIAS01000301.1:5753-15582 GCA_003225615.1 Acidobacteriota bacterium
GAGAATTCAGGTATGAAGTTGTTCGGGCTTCGCAAGAACAACGCGCGATGGCTGCTGCTGCTCGTCGGCTGTCTTCTGCTGTTTCCTGTGCGCAGTGAAGCGTACGCGGGCCCTGGCGCCGGATTCGCAGTTCTGTCTTCCTTCTGGACGATTTTTGTCGCGTTTCTCTACTCGTTTTATGCCCTGCTCACTTGGCCGTTCCGCCAGTTACTGCGTTTCCGGCGGCGCCGCAAGGCTTATGGCAAGGCACTCATAAAACGCGTTGTCATTGTAGGTTTCGATGGCATGGACCCCGAGTTGGCCGATCGCTTCATGGCAGAAGGCAGACTGCCGCATTTTGCTCAACTCCGCGAGAAAGGAACGTTCTGCCCGCTCCGCACCACGTTCCCTGCGATCTCTCCAGTTGCATGGTCAACATTTCAGACCGGGGTCAATCCCGGCAAACACAATATTTATGATTTTCTCGCACGAGATTTGAGCAACTACCTACCGTTTCTCTCTTCTGCACAGATCAAAGAGCCGAAGCGGCGGCTGCGTATTGGCAAATATTCCTTGCCGCTCGGAAAACCGGAAATCAAGGGAATGCGACGCGGAACGCCCTTCTGGCATTGGCTCGGCAAGGCTGGGGTGTTTTGCTCTGTGATTCGCGTTCCAGTAACTTTCCCGCCGGAAAAGTTTCCCGGTGTGCTGCTCTCCGGCATGTGCGTCCCGGATTTGAAAGGAACCCAAGGGACGTTTTGTCTTTGCAGTACTCGCGTGCAGGGCGATAAGTTTCGCGAGGGGGGTGTAAGGATTCCCATTCAGCGCAATGGGGCGAAGTTCCACTCTTATATCCCCGGACCGGAGAATCCCTTGGGGACGGGCAGTGAATTGCGTCTCCCGTTCGAAATCCATCCGGACGCGAAGCGCAACCGCGCGCGTATCAGCGTGGATTCCGAAAATGTCACGCTGAATGTGGGGGAATATTCTGAATGGATACCGGTGAAGTTCAGTGCCGGCCTGGGATTCACGGCTCACGGAATCTGCCGGTTTTATTTGAAAGAAATCTCGCCGGAACTCGAAGTCTATGTCACACCCGTGAATATCGATCCGGGCCGACCCGATCTGCCCATCTCGCATCCGGTTACGTACTCCATGTATCTGGCGAAACTCTTTGGTCCGTATGCAACCTTGGGACTTGCAGAAGATACTTGGGCGCTAAATGAAAAAGTACTCGATGACGACGCTTTTCTCGCGCAGTGCTATTCCAATCACGACGATCGCGAGCGCATGTTTTTCGACTCGCTTGAAAAGACTCCGCAAGGCCTGTGTACGTGCGTATTCGATACGACCGACCGGGTGCAGCACATGTTTTGGAGATATTTGGACGAAAATCATCCGGCTGTGAAAGATGTGCCGCGAGACCAGCGTCCAAAGGTGATTCACGATCTCTATGCACGCATGGATCGCCTGATCGGCCGGGTGATGGAACAGATAGATGACAAGAGCCTGTTGTTAGTGATTTCTGACCATGGCTTCAAATCATTCGCACGCGGTGTCAACCTCAACGCGTGGCTCCACCAGAACGGCTATCTGGTCCTGCAAGATGGGAAGAACGAAAGTGGAGATTGGTTTGAAGACGTGGATTGGTCGCGCACGCGCGCGTATACCATGGGCCTCAATGGGTTATATCTCAATATCAAGGGCCGCGAACGCGAAGGTGTTCTATCTGCGGGCGCCGAGAGTGAAGCATTGAAAGAGGATCTTCGCGGCAAGTTGAATGGGCTGGTTGATCCGGCTTCCGGGAAGGTTGCCATTACCGGCATGTTCAATTGCGACGTCATTTATGCAGGGCCGTACGTCGAGAACGCTCCCGATTTGATCGTCGGCTACGGCGCAGGTTTCCGTGCGTCGTGGGACTCGGTGATGGGAAAGGTGACGGGAACAGTTTTTGAGGACAATATCAAGGCTTGGAGCGGAGATCATTGCGTAGACCCGCGGCTCGTGCCGGGAGTGCTCTTCTCCAACCGTAAGATCACGGCTGAAAAACCCGCCATCGTGGATGTGGCGCCCACGATTCTGAAGATGTTTGGCCTGGACCTTCCGACCCACTTCGACGGCAAGCCTTGGACGATTGCCAAGGCTGGGTGAAGTCCCCATAAGCCGGATGATTAGGACCCCCTAAAAACAGCATCGCCTTGTGCTCTCCTATCACTATCCTGAATCCTGTTAGAAGGCCTCATAAGGATCTTGCGGTTTTATCGCCATGCAGCAAACAGCGCTCCTAGGGCACTTTCTTGTCAACGTGAGCAGCAAGGAATATTATGCGCGAGACCAGTGCGAGAGGTTGAAGGCCTCACTGCAAGAGTTCGTCGTTTTGCAACGGCGTAACTCACGGCTGGATCACAGCAGCGATAGGAGGGCCCGTGGAGGGAACGAGACCGTTTTTGCGCAATGCATTTATCTGGACTGCCGTTGTTGCATTACCGATAACGTTCCTGGGCTGCACTCGTAAGAAGACTGCAGATGCAGTCCCCGTAGGTGTTGTGCTCCCCATCACCGGGAGAGAAGCCAAGCCGGGACAATATCAGCGCGAAGGCATTGAACTCGCCATTAAGCAAATTAACCAGAATGGCGGAATCCTGGTTAAGGATCGCGGCAAGAAGCTGCCGGTGCGGGAAATCTTTTACGACGACAGCTCCGACCAGGCTAAGTCGGCCTCGCTGGCGGAGCGGGCCATGAGCTCGGATGAAGTGGTCGCCGTCCTCGGAGCCTATTCGACGGCGTTAGGGGAAGCCGAATCGGTAATGCCCGATCGTTACCAGGTTCCCTGGATCACAACCGGCGCCGCGGCCACTACGATTTTCAATCACGGATATCAATACGTTTTTGGAACCCTGAGCCCCACGACACTTCTGGGCTCCTCCACCGCTGAGTACCTGGGTTCCCTCGTCGACCAGGGCAAGTTGAACAAGGGGCTGAAGCTGGCTTTGGCCCTCGAAAATACCGACCATGGCGTTGATTACGGCAATGGCATCAAGCAGTGGAGTCAACAACACCCTGGGTACTTCAACATCGTCTTCAGCGAGAACTTCGACCTGGGCTCGCCGGATTTTTCCGGCCTGCTGCAGAAGGTCAAGAGTTCGAAGGCGGATATCTTCCTGGCCGACGCTCACCTGCAGGATTACATCACCATGCACCGGCAGTACCTGCAAAGCGGCATGCATCACCAGATGATCAGCTACGGGGCACGTGGTCCCGAATCCGACGCACGCAAGGCCATGGGCGACGGCGTGGACTATATCTTCGCCGGGATCTGGTGGTCGCGGAATCTGCCCTACCCGCAAGTGAAGAAGTTCAATCAGGACTACAAAGAGTTCACCGGCCACGATCCGGATTCCTGGTATCCGGCTACTGCTTACGATGCGATGCGTGCCTTGCAGGCTGCGATCGAGAGCGCCGGATCTCTGAACCGAACCAAAGTTCGTGATGCCCTGCGAACGGTAGAGCTCAAGGATTCTTTGCTGCCGGGACAGGTACTTAAATTCGGCCCCAACGGTCAGATCAATACCCCGTTCGTGATCGTGCAGAATAAGCCAGGCGGCAAAGTAGATATTGTGTACCCCAAGGATGCGGCCACCGGCGAGTCGATCGCTCCGATTCCGAAGAAGTAGCCTTCGTCTCTTTTCATGACCCTGATTGATTTCACCAACCTGCTGGTTTCGGCTCTGTTACTGGCTGGGATTTATGCCGTGATGTCGGTAGGCATGACGGTGATCTATGGCGTCATGAAGATTGTGAACTTGGCCCATGCCGGGTTCATGATGCTGGGCGCCTATTTCGCTCTGGAACTCTTTCAGCGTTTTCGAATTGATCCCATCATCGCAGCACTCCTGGCCTTCCCCGTATTGTTCTTTCTGGGCGCAGCGGTCCACTGGGTACTGTTACGAAGACTTCCGCGCTCGGACGAACCTACGCTCCCTTCCCTGCTGCTGATGTTCGGACTGTGGTTGGTGTTGCAGAATCTGGGATACCTCATCTGGGGAAACACGGATCGTTCCATTTTCACGCCGCGAACTCTGTCAGTTGTCTCCACCGTTCGCCTGGCCGTCTTCATTGCAGCTGTGGGCTGCCTGCTGCTGCTCGAAGTCATACTCCACTACACCTGGTTCGGAAGGTCGGTCCGCGCCCTGATTCAAAACCGCTACGCGGCACTTCTCACCGGCGTGTACGAAGATAGGACTGCCGGTATTGCCTTCGGCCTGGGCATTGGTTTTGCCGGGCTTGCCGGCGGCCTTCTAGGAAGCCTCTATTCCTTTGATCCTGACTTCGGTCGTCCGTTTCTGATTCGCGCATTCGTGATTATCGTTTTGGGCGGACTGGAATCGATTTCCGGCGTCGCCATCGGCGCATTGGTTCTCGCACTCGTGGAAACTTTCAGCATTCTTTTCGTTCCAGCCGGATACCAATTGGCCATCTCGTTTGGCTTATTGGCGCTGGCGCTAATTGTTCTCCCCGGTGGCCTTGCCAGCCTGCTGGCGAAAGTACGGCGCGTGGCATGAGCGCGACCTCAGCCACTTTGCCTGCGCGGCGGATGGCAGGTTGGGCCATGACTGCGCTACCCTGGATTCTGCTGGCCATCCTTGCAATTCTGCCCTTGCTTGTTCCCAGCCCCAATTTCACGCGCCTGTTGTTCATGACGTTTCTTTGGACCACCACGAGCATTGCCTGGAATTTGCTGGGCGGTTTTGCCGGACAGGTTTCATTTGGATTCGCAGTCTTTTATGGCGCCGGTGCCTACACCACCGCTTTGTTGATGAATGCCGGCGTGAATCCTCTTTTTGCCTTCCTGGCTGCTGGTTTGACTGCCGCGCTGGTTTCGCTCATCGTCGGCCTACCCGCATTCCGCTTGAGGGGCCCTTATTTCGCGATCGCCACCATCGGGATCAGCGAAGCCGTACGCGTAGTCATGACGAATCTGAGCTTCACCGGTGGAGCTAGCGGATATCGCATTCTGGAGCACCGTCCTTTCCGGCAATTAGAGCACTACTACACGGCGCTCCTGCTGGCGGCAATCGCGTTTGCTATCTCCTGGAAAATCGCCCACTCGAAATTCGGCCTCGGACTAAAAGCAATTCGCCAGGACGAAGACGCAGCCGCGGATTTGGGCGTCAATCCCTACACTTACAAACTCGCCGCCCATGCCCTGGCCGCCGCCTTAACCGGCATGGCCGGAGGCGTCTTTGCCCGTTATGCAGCATTTATTCATCCCGGCGGAGTATTCGGCTTTCACACCAGTGTGCACATTCTGCTGATGCCCGTCATCGGCGGCATCGGGACCGTCTGGGGCCCCGTCCTGGGCGGCTTTGTCTTCGGCATTGTCGAGGAGGAGATTGTTGCCTCATTTCCCGAAATTCATCTTCTCCTGTACGGGTTGCTGCTCATTGTCATAATTCTTTTCGAGCCGGGCGGAATTCTTGGAGGACTCCGCAAACTAGTGAGGAGATTTCGTGACCACCGCTAAAATTCCAATTCTCGAGGTTCAAAAACTGACCAAGTATTTTGGCGGCTTGGCCGCAGTCAAGGACGTGAGCTTTGAAGTTCGCGCTGGACAAATCTTCGGTTTTATCGGACCGAACGGCGCAGGTAAAACCACTCTCTTCAGCATGATTGCGGGCGCGGTGAGACCAAGCGCCGGAAAGATTCGAAGCCGTGGAGTTGAAATCACGGGAGTCAGCCCATTCAGACTGGTGAAAGCCGGTATCGCGCGAACTCACCAGATCGTGCGGCCGTTTCGCGAAATGACCGTGCTCGAAAACGTCCAAGTCGCCGCGCACTTCGGCAGGAAACCGGTAAGGAGCCCATCGGCAGCTAAGGAACGAGCAATGCAAGTCCTGGTCTCGGTTGGACTCGACGCCCTGGCAGACAATCCAGCTTCCATCTTGTCCGTCGGAAACCAAAAACGGCTGGAGATTGCGCGCGCCCTCGCGACTACTCCCGACTTGTTGCTGTGTGACGAAATCTGCGGCGGCCTCACGCACTCTGAAACCGCCGCCATGCTGCAGTTGCTGCGCCGAATTCGTGATGGCGGCATGACCGTGATGTACGTCGAACACGATGTCAAGGCCATCACAGCCGTGTGCGACAGAATACTGGTCTTGAACTACGGCAGAAAATTGGCGGAAGGCACGCCCGATCACATTCAGAACGATCCCGCGGTCATTGAAGCTTACCTGGGAACAAAAGCGGCAGGCAGGTCGTGAACCAGACAGGCGGAACTTTGCTGCGCGTCCAAAATCTGGAAGTTTCCTACGGAGCCGTCCAAGTGCTGTGGGGTGTCTCTTTGTCCGTCGTGCGCGGTCAGGTAGCGGCGATTATCGGCTCAAACGGGGCCGGCAAAAGTACGACTCTGAATGCCATTTCCGGAGTATTGAAAGCAACATCCGGCCGTATTGTGTTCAAGAATGAAGACCTCGCTTCACTGCCTCCACGCGAGCGCGTCAGACGCCACATCTCCCTGGTACCCGAGGGCCGGCAACTCTGGCCGAAGATGACCGTCGAAGAAAACCTCATGATGGGCGCGTTTCCACCGAAGATGCGCAAGAATGTCAAGGCCAATATCGCACGAGTGTATGAGATGTTTCCGCGCCTCAAGGAGCGGCGTTCCCAACTCGCCGGAACTTTGTCCGGTGGCGAGCAGCAGATGTGTGCGATCGGCCGCGGACTCATGCCGCAACCGGAGCTTCTAATGCTGGACGAGCCTACACTAGGCCTCGCCCCCAAGATGGTTGACGAAATTTTTCAGTTCGTGCGAGACATCAGTAACCAGGGTGTCACAATTCTGCTGGTCGCACAGAATGTTAACTACGCGCTGCAGTTTTCCCACTACGCCTACTTGATGGAGACCGGCAAGATCACGCTGGAAGGCCCCGGCGAATCTTTGCTCTCGAATCAGTACGTTCAGGAGGCCTACCTGGGAAGTTCGTGAACATTAGAATGCCCACTTCCAATTCAATTGTGGAGCATGAGCCTCAAGTTGTAGAAGCGTCCTCGCGGGCTCCCTTATTGCGAGTCACACGGGCTGGGCGGGCGGGCGAGAAACCACCGTCGGGTGACGCATAAAGGGTGCGGACGTGATTGGCGAGAGTAAGTCCAATGCGGTACTTGATTTTGTCGTCGGGCCAGTCGTTGGGCGCAGGGCCTAACGACAACAAAACGGCTTCGGTGGGAGCCCCAAAAATCGGGCTAAACAGGGAGGCGGGACGCGTCGTGAAGATCGTGGTTCAGGAAGTTGTTTCCAACTTGTTCCCGAAAGCCAGAATGCGGGTTGGGAGCTCAGGGAAGGAGATGCGCGCAGCTTGCTTCGCAACCGTAAGAAGAAAGGTCACTTACGGATTGTTCCGCGAGCGGCAAAATGGTTGTGGGAATGGAACCAGTTTGAACCCCAGCGCACTGCGAATTTGTTTCGCTGATAAAGAAATTTCCAAGCATTCACTTGGGGCCCTGCAACTCAGTTTTGAACGAGCACGCGAGCTGAATGATCAGGAATGATGGTTTTGTGGGCATCAAAGACCTTTTCCGCCCAAATCTCGGCAATCAGAACTCGCGCAATGTCTGAGGATGTGATCGAGTGGCCGCCTAGAAATTGCTCGTAATACCCCAGGAACTCTTTGTCATCCAAGATACCGAGCTTTGCCAAAGTACTCCCCCGAAATCGTTGCCGGACTATTGGAACAAGGTCGCGCTTGAGCCAGAGTTCTTCTGGCACCAAGAAGCCTTGCTTGTCGCGCCTCCATCGGAGTGCGGCAGGCATTTCGGGAAGCGCGGCGCGCAGAATGTATTTGGTCCAGCCGCTATGTATCTTTAGTTCAGTGGGCAGGTTCAGGGCAAAGTTGACCAATCGGTGATCCAGAAAGGGATGCCGGACTTCCAGCGAATGGGCGCCGGAATTGCGGTCTTCGTAATGGGTTAATGCGGGGACCGAGAACCTGGATATATCCGCTATCTGTCGCGACCGTATGTCATCGCACTGCCAGATTGGCACCGGCACGTTGTTGCGCAGCATGGTTCGCCAGATGCCCTTGCGATTGTGTTGCATGTATCGGCGCGCCTCGGAAACCCGGAACTGGCTCACTGCCGTGCGGTGCAAAACACTTCTGGCGAGTAGTGACATGGCGTGCACATATTTTCCCTCTTTGAACAGACGCTGTACGTGAAAGAAGAAGAACTTTAGGTATCCGAGGAGGGCCTCGTCTCCGCCCTGCCCGCTTAGCAGGACCGTAACATCATTGTCGTCCTTGATAGCCGCGAAAAGCTGATACTGGGCGATAACACTAAAGCCGGCAAATGGCTCGTCACTGTAGTACAGCACACGTTCGAGACAATCCAACACGTCCTTTGGGCGAAACGTGATCTTGCGATTCGGGACGCCGGTTGCGGCAATCATGTCTATATAGCGCCGTTCATCGTAACCCTCATGCTCGGAGACGATCGAGTACGTTTGCAATTGTTCTCCGCAGACTTGTCTCACAGCAGTCGTGATCGCCGAGGAGTCAAGTCCGCCACTGAGGAGAACGCCGACCTTGACGTCGCTCCTCAAGCGCAGGCGAACGCTGTCGAAGAACAAGGCACGGAACTCCTCCACAAGCTCTTTCGAGGACGCTGAAGTTGCGTTCGGCGATTGGAAGCGCCAGTATTCCCTCTCCGTAGTGCCTGAATCCAACGAGATAATGAGATTGGTGCCGGGCCTAATGCGGCTGATGCCGCAGAAAAAGGTCTCCACTTCGTGATCGAGTAGGCCTTGTGCCAGGTACGATGCCATGGAACTCGAATTGAGTTCGCGGGTAGGCAGGATCGGCAATAACTGCTTGATCTCGCTGGCGAAATAGATCTCACCCTTCGTCTTGCAGACGTAAAGCGGCTTGATAGAAAAACGATCTCGGCTCAATACGATCTTACGGGCAGCAAGGTCCACGATGGCGAATGCCCACATGCCATTTAAGCGATCGAATCCCTCCTCACCATACTCGCTGTAAACGTGCAGAATGACCTCAGTATCAGTTCCAGTCTTGAAAATATGGCCACGAGCTTCTAATTCACGGCGCAGCTCAACGTAATTGAAGATCTCACCGTTGTACGTAATCCAAATTCCATTGCCATCGGACATCGGCTGATGCCCTGAAGAAGACAGGTCAATGATTGACAGCCGCCGGTTGCCGAGGAATACGTCGAACAGCTGATCTCGTCGCGAGTCATGCTGTTTGACCGTAAGGGGAACGTGGCCGCAATCATCGGGTCCGCGATACGCCACCAAGTTGGTAAGCGCGACGAACTGCTCGAAATCCGGTGCGTCAAAGAATCCGGTGGTATTAATAGCTCCAAAAATTCCACACACTTCAAGCCTCTTTATATGCTGTTCAGCATGGTCGAATATATGCTAATTGTTAGCGCCGGATAAGGTGACTAAAGCCCAGGTTTTGCAGGCGTTGAGCGGAGAAGGGCAAAGGTCTTGTGTGATACGGGCTGCGTGAAGGAAGGCTGGCGATCCACTCTGCTCTGAAAGCGGATTTCAGGAGCAGAGTTCGATTTCGCAGCAGCTCCCCTGATTCAAACTCCTCAGGATTCGCTAGGGGGGTTTAGATTCCTGACCCGGTCAGAGAGACTTTCTGCGGACTCTTGGGCGCATTGTCGGTAATTGCGAGACTCGCATTCCGTGTACCGGTTGCACTGGGGGTAAAGCTGACCGCGATAGTACAGCTCGCGCCGGGCGCCACCGAGCTAGCACAGTTATTTGTCTGTGCGTAGTCCGCAGCGTTTGCCCCGGTCAAGGCCATGCTGCTGATCAGCAATG
>QIAS01000550.1 GCA_003225615.1 Acidobacteriota bacterium
TCCATTGATAACTCAACACCAGGCGGTGCCGCGCATCGAACATCGAGCGCCCGCGTTCCGCCGCGAGGTTAAAGGGATTCTGGGCTAAGTCGTTCTCTCCTGCGACCGGCTTGGCTGCCGAGCCCGTAATATTGAACGACGATACGTCATCAATCGTTTTCGACAGCGTGTAAGACGCCAGGAAGGACAGGCCGTGCGCGAAACGCTTGCGCAAGCTGGTTTGCATAGCATTGTAAGCAGAGTTCGCGACTCCGGCAATCTCGCCTACCGAGCCGTACACGCAACTGCTGGGGGGCTGAGCCAGCGTGCACCCGGAATACAAACGCCGTTGGTTGACGTTGTCTTCGCTCGAAATGGCTTTTCCGGCCAAATCGACGCCAGGAATATAAACCGTAGGATTGGCTTCAATGAAGCGCGGCAGTTTGGTCCCGGTAGTTCCCACATAGGCCACCTCCTCGCCAAACGACCTTTGAATATTAAGATTCCAGTCCTGCGCGTATGGCAGTGGCAGCTTGGGGCTTAACACAAGCAGAGTCATAGGTGTGGACGGAGCTCCGCTAAGCGGATCGGCGAAGTTGCTGGGAAGGTTAACCTGAGGAGTCTGGATATAAGGCGGAGCGCTGATCGCATCCTGGATCGGCCAGCCCTGTCCCGTGTAATAGGGCTCATAAAAGAGGCCGTAAGCTGCGCTGACCAGCCACTGACCACGACCAGTAGGATCCCACGCCAGACCGACACGCGGAGCAAAGCCTTTCTTGAAGGTAGGAATCAGCCCGGCGGGAACGCCGGGATCTCCGGGATAAAGCAATCCCCCGGGAGCCGAAGGCAGAACCCTGGACTGCGCGCCGGGTACAAACAAGTTTTGCCGGTTTTTCAGCTCCGTGTACGGGAATGGCAGCTCGTAGCGCAAACCATAATTCAAAGTAAGGCGCGGAGTGATCTTGTACGTGTCCTGCGCGTATGCGTTCAAAGCATTGCCGCGCAAATTGCGCGAAAAATCACCGCTGCCCTGCAGAAAGAATACCGGCTGGCCAATCAGGAAGTTCGCGAAGCCATTCCCGAGAATCGGAAAGGGGGCAAACACAAAGAAACCATTGGTGGCATCTGATTCCTCTCGTACCCTCCTCCTAACCTTAGCTCATGGCGCCCACGAATCCAGCTCAGAGAGCCCGAGTAGTCGAACGAGTTCTGGAAAGTATCTCGCGGTCCGGTGATGGGATCGCCGACCGAGGCATAGCTGCTTACTTGAATGAACGGCGGCCCAGCGGCAAGATCGAGACTTGGCTGATACTGAAAGCCTAGTGATGAAGGCGTTGTGTGGTTGATGTGCTGGTCAAAAAGAAATTTATAGCGCAGGAACGAGAACCGTGCGACACCCACCATGGTCGGCGAGAAGGTGTGCGTCGCCTGGGCAACAAAATTCTGCGCGCGGTGATCCTCGCCAACCGGGAAACCCGGCACATCCGCACCCGAGGTGGAGAGCGGATCGAGGACACTGCTGTTGCTGTACATGTATCGGAAGTTCAGAACATTTCGCGCTGAAATGTAGTGATCAAGGCGAACTCCGAACTGGTCGTTATTGTCTTGCAGTGTCTGGGTCGAAACGAATGTGTTCGGTCCGCTGTTAGGGAAAGGAAAAAACGGCAATAAGTTCTGCGAGATGGGATTGATGGGGACTTGATTATTCGGGATCGGCCCGGAGAACGCGTTGATCAGCTGGTGTGCTGGGTTATTGCAAATCCCGGACGTGAACCCTTCGGGGCAGAGGTCGCGAAAGTCGCCGCCGTGTTCGGGATTGGTGGGCACTGTTGCTGATCGGGTTTCTCCCTGCCGGTTGCGGAAACCTTCGTAGTAGCCGAATAAGAATGTCTTATCCTTGCGAATGGGGCCGCCGAAAGTCCCTCCAAACTGGTTTTGTTTCAGAGGCTCCACCGTTTGCGCGAAATAATTAGTGGCGTCCACGGCATCGTTGCGTAGGAATTCCCAAGCCGCTCCGTGAAAGCTATTAGAGCCGGAGCGCGTAATGATGTTCGTGGTGGATCCCGTGCTGTGCCCGAATTCCGCGTCGGCATTGTGCGACAGAATTCTGAACTCGGAGATCGCATCAATCGGCGGCTCCAGAACAAAGCCTCCATCCACTCCATTAAAGTTGTTGGCACCATCGATCAGAAAATTGTTTGACTCGGGCCGCTGTCCGTCCACCGCATACCCCTGTCCCGCGCGTAAAGTGCCGCTGGCCTCAACCAGACCAGGCGTAAGGGGCACCACGCCGGGCTGGAGAAGTCCGAGTTGAGAAAAATCTCGACCATTTAGCGGCAAATCGAGAATTTCACGCTCCAGAACTACCTTCCCAAGACTCGTAGTGGTGTTTTGAATGAGCTGGGCGTCCGCCATCACCTCAACCTGTTGCGT
>QIAS01000302.1 GCA_003225615.1 Acidobacteriota bacterium
TGCATGGTATGGCCCGATTGTGATGAACACGCAAGAACAGCTACGGCAGGCGATGGCCGAACTGCACACGGGCGCCTTCATCAAACACCGCTGACTGGCGCTTACCTTTAGCAGCAGGGGTGGAGTTTCGGATGAATGGTTGAATCCGCTCTCCACTCCCGGGCCATTGCGCGGCCTTCACCAGGGGCTCAGGATACGTTTTCTTGCTTCGTCTTGGCGTGTTTCTGCAACGCGATCAACGATCCCACCAGAACCAGCACCATCAGTATAAGTAGAGCCAATGTTAGTCGGCAGGGTGAGGGCGTGGGGCAATGGCCAGGGGCTTTGATTTGCGCTTGCTGCGGGCCCAAAGGCGCAGGCGATCCAAATAGAGGTACACCACCGGCGTGGTGAATAAGGTGAGCATCTGGCTGACGATCAGTCCGCCGACGATAGTGATGCCCAGCGGGCGGCGCAGTTCCGAGCCGGTTCCTCTACCCAAGGCTAAAGGGAGACCTCCGAGCAGGGCAGCCATGGTGGTCATCATGATGGGACGAAAACGGAGAATGCACGCTTCATAGATGGAATCGGCGGAATTTTTGCCTTCGCGGCGCTCCGCGTCGAGAGCGAAATCAATCATCATGATGGCGTTCTTCTTTACGATTCCAATCAGTAGAACGATTCCGATCAGTCCAATCACGTCGAGGGCATTGTGCGTCAGGAGCAATGCCAGCAGCGCGCCCACACCGGTTGAGGGCAGGGTGGAAAGAATGGTGATGGGGTGGATGTAGCTTTCGTATAGCACTCCCAATACGATGTAGACGGTGGCCAGCGCGGCGAGAATCAGGATGGGCTCATTGGCCAGCGACTCCTGGAATGCCGCGGCGGTTCCCTGGAAACTAGGGTGGATGGTGCCGGGAAAACCGATGGCACGCTCGGCCGCTTCAATTTCACGGGTGGCCTGACCCAGCGCAACTCCAGGCGCGAGATTGAAGGAAATGGTTACGGAAGGGAATTGGCCCTGGTGATTAACGGCCAGTGCGGTGTTGGATGAATCGAAATGCGTGAACGCGGCGAGCGGTACCGCCGTCCCGTTGGAAGAACGGACGTAGATATAATTCAGCGCGTCCGGACTCTGGTAAAACCTGGGTTCGACCTCCATGACCACGTGGTACTGGTTGAGTTGGCGGTACATGGTCGAGACCTGCCGTTGCCCGAAAGCATCGTACAGGGCATTATCAATATCTTGTGGAGTGACGCCGAGCCTGGCGGCGGTGTCGCGATCAATGTCCACCTTCGCTTGCAAGCCCTTGTTTTGTTGATCGCTGTTCACGTCGCGCAGAGAGGGTAGACCTCGCATTTTCTGCAACAGGCGCGGCGCCCAGGCATTGAGTTCGTCGAGGTTCTCCCCCTGCAATGTGTACTGGAATTGGGCCTGGCTCTGGCGTCCGCCAATCGTAAGGTCCTGGGCCGCTTGCAGGTAGAGAGTGGCCCCGGGAACCACCGCCAGTTTTCCCCGTAAGCGGTTGATGACCTGGTCGGCGCTGACTTTGCGCTCGTTGAGCGGTTTCAGCGTGACAAAGAATCGGCCTTGGTTGGAACTGGTGTTGCCGCCGGCAAACCCCATCACCGTGTTCACGGCGGGATCTTTCATCACGATAGCGACGAACTGGGACATCTTGGTGCGCATGGCTTCGAACGAGATGTCCTGAGAAGCTTGTACCGAGCCCATGATTCGCCCAGTGTCCTGTTGCGGGAAAAAACCCTTAGGTACGATGACATACAAGTAAATGCTGAGACCCGCGGTGGCGATGGTGATCAGGAGTGTGAGCGGTTGATGCCGTAGCACCCACTTCAGGCCGTGATCATAGCCGTGAAGAAGGCTGTCAAAGGCACGCTGACTGAAGCGGTAGAGGCGTCCATGTTTTTCCTGGTCCGCGGACCTGAGAAACTTTGCGCACATAGTGGGCGTTGTGGTCAGTGAGACCAATAGAGAAACGCAAATCGCTACGCTCAAGGTGACGGCGAACTCGCGGAACAGGCGCCCTACAATGCCACCCATCATCAGGATGGGAATAAAGACCGCGACCAGCGATGTGCTCATGGAAAGCACGGTGAAGCCAATTTCGCGCGCTCCGCGGAACGCGGCCTTTACGGGGGGCATTCCCTGTTCCAAATAACGAGTAATGTTCTCCAGCACGACAATCGCATCGTCGACCACGAATCCCGTGGAGATGGCTAGCGCCATCAATGACAAGTTGTCGAGACTGTAGTGAAGCAAATACATGACGCCGAACGTGCCGACCAGCGATAGCGGCACGGCGACGCTGGGAATTAGCGTGGCGCGAACGGTACGCAGAAAAACGAACACCACAAGAATGACCAGGATGATGGAGAAAAGGAGGGTGACTTCGATGTCGTGTACCGAGGCGCGAACCGTAGTCGTGCGATCCAGCACAATCTTCAGGTCGATGGCCGGCGGAATGGAAGCCTGAAGCAGCGGCATCATCGCGGTTACCCGGTCCACAGTTTCGATGATGTTGGCTCCGGGCTGGCGAAACACGATGATCAGCACCGCCGGTTTGCCGTTCGCCAGCCCTACGTTGCGGACGTCTTCCACCGAGTCCTGCACGTCAGCCACATCTCCCAGGCGAACGGATGCGCCGTTGCGGTAGGCGACGATTAATGGACGATACTGATTGGCGCGAAAAATCTGATCGTTGGCGCTGATGGACCAGGCATTGACCGCATCGGCCAGCTCGCCTTTCGGCCGATTTGCATTTGCGAGGTTTAGTGCGGTTCGTATCTGGTCAAGACCCACGCCCAGCTTGTTCACCAAAGTTGGATTAACTTCGGCGCGTACCGCGGGACGGGCCCCGCCCCCGACAAACACCTGGCCGACTCCCTCCACCTGTGCCAGCTTCTGAGCCAGGATCGTATCGGCCGAATCGTAAACACGTGGCAGCGTGATGGTGTCGGAAGTAAGGGCGAGAATCAGAATGGGCGCGTCGGCGGGGTTTACCTTGCGATAGTTGGGATTATTCGGAAGATTGGCAGGCAATTGGCCGCGGGCGGCGTTGATAGCGGCCTGTACATCGCGGGCTGCCGCATCAATGTTGCGATTGAGGTCGAACTGGAGAACGACATTGGTCGACCCGAGTTGGCTGGTGGAGGTCATTTGGGTGATGCCGGCAATGCGGCCGAATTGGCGTTCCAGCGGAGTGGCCACCGCGGAAGCCATGGTTTCCGGACTCGCGCCGGGAAGGCCTGCCGATACCTGAATCACCGGAAACTCGACCTGGGGCAGCGGCGCGACAGGAAGAAAGCGGAAGGCCAACGCTCCCGCCATGAGCAGCGCAGCGGCGAGCAGCGATGTGCCGATTGGCCGTTTGATAAATGGCGCGGAAATATTCATCGCTTAGTCCGCCGGAAGGTCTCCTCCGGTCGGTTCCTCGATAGGATTGCCGATGCGGAATCGCGCGAAACGCTGCGCCAGCCGATCGAACCATAAATAGACAACCGGTGTGGTGTAGAGCGTGAGCAACTGGCTGAGAATCAGACCACCGACAATCGTGATTCCCAGCGGACGCCGCAGTTCGGATCCCGTGCCGCCACCCAGAGCCAGTGGCAGGCCGCCAAGAAGCGCCGCCATGGTGGTCATCATGATGGGACGGAAGCGCAGCAGGCTGGCCTGGAAGATGGCTTCTTCCGGCGGCTTGTGCTCTTCGCGTTCTGCTTCGAGCGCGAAGTCGATCATCATGATGGCGTTCTTCTTCACAATTCCTATGAGCAGGATGATGCCAATGAGTGCGACTACTCCGAGGTCGTAGCCGGTCAACAGCAGCGCGAGAATGGCGCCTACTCCGGCCGACGGCAGCGTGGAGAGAATCGTAATGGGATGGATGTAGCTCTCGTACAGCACGCCCAGAACGATGTAGACGGTGATGACCGCAGCCAAAATGAGCCAGGGTTCAGAAGATAAGGAATTGCGGAAGGCGGCTGCGGTTCCCTGAAAGCTGGTGTGAATGCTGTTGGGAAGTCCGATTTCGCGCTCTGCTTGATCAATGGCTTTGGTGGCTTCTCCAAGCGAAACTCCCGGTGCGAGATTAAAGGACAAGGTTACAACCGGAAACTGACCCTGGTGATTGATGGCCAGCGACGCGTTGGTGGGCTGGAAATGAGAGAAGGAAGCGAGTGGAACCTGGGCTGCGGTGTTCGAGCGGACATAGATAGTCTTGAGCGCGTCGGGATCCTGCCGGAATTGCGGATCGACTTCGAGCACGACGTGATATTGATTGAGCTGCGTAAAGATGGTAGAGACCTGGCGCTGGCCGAAGGCGTCGTAGAGAGTGTCGTCGATGGCCTGGGGCAGAATGCCGAGGCGCGAGGCCGTGTCACGATCAATGACCAGATCGGCCCTGAGGCCGTTATTCTGCTGGTCGGTGGCTACGTCGCGCATTTGCGGGAGGGTGCGGAGTTTGGCGACGAGTTTAGGCGCAATGGTGGCGAGTTCCTGGGCGTCGGCATCTTCCATCGTGTACTGATACTGGGTGCGGCTGACGCGGTCTTCAACGGTAAGGTCCTGCACCGGCTGCATATAGAGGGTGAGGCCTTCTACTTTCGCCAAGTTTGGTTGCAGGCGGAGAATGATGTCGGAAGCGGTGGCGTTGCGTTCATTGCGCGGTTTCAAATTAATCTGAATGCGTCCGCTGTTCGGGGTGGTGTTGACACCATCGACTCCAATGAAGGAGGAAAGGCTGACCACATCGGGGTCCTGGAGAATCACGTGCGCGAGCGCCTGCTGGCGTTTTGCCAGAGCGTCAAATGAGACACTTTCCGGGGCTTCGGAAATGCCAAGAACGACGCCGGTATCTTGCACCGGGAAAAATCCCTTGGGCACGATCACGTAGAGAAAGAGGGTGAGCACGAGCGTTCCCACGGTGACCAGCAAAGTCATGGTCTGGTGCTGGAGCACGAACTTCAGCGTGCGGCCGTAGAAGGCGATGACCCGGTTATAGAAGTTCTCCGACGCTTGATAGATTCGGCTCTGCTGGCTGACGTCCTTTCGCTTAAGCAGCTTGGCCGACATCATCGGGGTCAACGTCAAGGAAACGACGGCCGAGACAAGAATGGTAACCGCCAGAGTCACGGCGAATTCGCGGAAGAGACGTCCGACAATGTCTCCCATGAAGAGCAGGGGAATCAGCACGGCGATAAGGGAAACCGTCAGAGAGATGATGGTGAAGCCGATTTGGCCGGATCCTTTGAGAGCGGCCTCGAGCGGCGAATCGCCTTGTTCAAGAAAGCGGTCGATGTTCTCGATCATTACGATCGCGTCATCGACTACAAATCCGGTCGAAATCGTTAAGGCCATCAACGTCAGATTGTTGAGGCTGTAGTCCAACAGGTACATGACTCCGAACGTTCCCACCAGAGAAAGTGGGACAGCGACACTGGGAATAACGGTGGCGGAAAGATTCCGCAAGAACAGAAAGATGACCATCACCACCAGCGCAACGGTGAGCATCAGTTCAAACTGAACGTCTTTCACTGACGCGCGGATCGTCTGCGTACGATCAGTGAGGATGGAAACCCTGACGGCGCCAGGCAACGACGATTGCAGTTGCGGGAGCAGGCGCTTGATGCGGTCTACAACGCTGATGATGTTGGCGCCGGGCTGACGTTGGATGTTGACGATGACCGCCGGAGTTTCGTTCATCCACGCGGCTTGTTTTGAGTTCTCTACG
>QIAS01000303.1:0-2875 GCA_003225615.1 Acidobacteriota bacterium
AAGAAGAGTCGACCGGAGAGGAGCCCGAGGATATTCCGGCCCGCGAAATGCTGGCCGACATGCTGCTGGAGACAAACCATCCAGCACAGGCTCTGGCGGAATATGAAGCAGATCTGAAGTTCAATCCCAATCGCTTCAATGGCCTCTACGGAGCGGCGCGAGCCGCCGAGGCCTCCGGAAAAACCGCAAAGGCAAACCAATACTACGCCCAGTTGGTGAAAGTCTGCGAAGGCTCCCGCTCGGACCGCCCTGAGCTAGCCAAGGCGAGGGATCTGCTGGCAAAGAAATAGGCTGCACAGCAGGGCCAGTTAATGTGTCCTACGGCCTCGTCATCATAAGTCTAACAGCGAGAGCGGTTTAGAGTCCTTGTATGTACATTTCTGTACTGACAATTTCGTACGTACAAAATGTTCCACGTGGAACGTTTTGCTAGTCAGTTAATCGCGCAGCGCCCGGGATGGGTCGATTTGCGCGGCGCGCCAGGCCGGCAAGAAGCACGCCGCCACAGAGACAATGGTCATCACCACGAATGCCAGGACGAAGGCCCCCGGGTCATAAGAGCTAGTGCTGTAGAGCAGCTTTCCCATCAAGCGTGTTAGTGCAAGCGCTGCTGCTGCCCCCAGGATGAGTCCAGCGGCTGTCAGCCCCAGCCCATGCGACATCACGAGTCGCAAAAGATCCAAAGGCACCGCGCCCAGCGCCATCCGCAGCCCCAGCTCTCGCGTGCTCTGCGAGACGGCGTAAGACATCACGGCATATAGGCCGACGGCTGCCAGCAGGAGCGCCAGCCCTCCGAAAATACTTAGGAGAGCGACGGCGACTTGTTGCGAAGATAATGCCGTGAAGTCGATGGACTCCCTCATCGTGATTACCTCGAACGGCGCCAGGTTGGCATCGAGCGCGTGGACCTCGCGTGTCAGGGCTGCCGCAATTGTGACGGGATCCCGCGAGGTGCGCACATTCAGGCTCGGCCTCATCGCGAAGTCCTGCTGCAGAGGCACATAGAAGAATGGCTTTGGCGCCTCCCCGAAAGACTCGTACTTGGCCATTTTGGCGACGCCGACCACTTGCAGCCATTGACCCTTGACTTGTAGGCGCTTTCCGACCGGATCCTCACCGTGCCAGTACTGCGTGACCATTTTTTCATTGACCACCGCGGCACGCGGAGCGGTTTCGTCATCGGCGCGGGTGAAGTCGCGGCCGGAGAGAATCGGAATTCCCAGCGTCGCGAAATAGCCGGGGCTCACCTGGTTGTACTCCACCGTGGGCAGTTCGTTAGGCGCGGGTTCATAGCCGTCGACGGCGATCGGAGCTGAAGAATAGTTGGAGTAGCTGAATGGTCTGACTCGGGCAAACGCAGCCGAGTCGACCCCGGGAATCGACTGCACGCGCTCAAGCAGCGCATGCTGAAAATTCCTGGCGCGGGGCTTGTCGTATCCCGCCGAGATCAAATCGACTCCGGTGGTCAGAACGTTCTGCGTGGAGAAACCCGGGTCGGCGGTGCGAATCCGCTGCATGCTCTTGACCAGCAAAAGCGCTCCCACCAGCAGAATGAAACTGAGGGAAACCTGGATGAGCACCAGAGCGGCGCGGAGGCGGGATTTTGCGCGGCCTCCGAAGACGGTCCCCGATTCTGATTTAAGCGCGCCGGCAAGATCGATCTTGCTGGTCTGAATGGCTGGAAATAGCGCGAATAACAAAGTAGAGATGAGGCAAACGGCGATACTGAATGCCAGTACTCGCCAATCCAGTTCGCCTCTTAGAAGGCGAACCGTGCTCCCGGAAGCGGGAAAGAACAGCACCAGCAAATTGCGGCACCAGTAGGCGAGCAGAACTCCGCCGATTGCGGCGAAGGTCGACAGGATCAGGCCTTCGGTGAAAAGCTGCCGCAAGACGCGACCACGCCGTGCGCCCACCGAGAGCCGAACTATCATTTCGTGCTGCCGCGCGAAAGCCCTGACCAGCAAAAGATTGCCCACATTCGCACACGCGATGAGGAGCACAAAAAACACGACCGCGAGCGCGATTCGGAGCGTGGGGAACATGTTCCCGGCTTGGTTGAAGGGCGTCTTCCAGAGCGGGAAAAGTTTGACGCCGCGACCGCGGTTGGTGGCCAGATAATCGCCTTCCAGCCGTTTGGCGACCGCGGAGATTTCGGCTTGCGCCTGTTCGATTGTTACTCCCGGCTTCAGCCGAGCGAAACTTTCAACCCAAAGCGCGCCGCGGTCCTCCAGCTTGTATCCGCCTGCGATGAAAGTCTCCTGCATGGACGCGGGCACCCAGAACTGAATCGGCCAGCCCACGAACGTTCCATAAAATCCTGGCGGCGCTACGCCGATGATGGTGTGGGGCACGCCGTTGAGGAGTTGGGTTTTGCCAATAATTTGGGGATCGCCACCGTAACGTTGCTTCCATATCCAGTAGCTGATCACGGCCACGGGATGGGCATTGCGTCCTGAGTTCTCGGAGGGCTCGAATCCGCGGCCGAGGAAGGGGCGAACGCCAAGCGCGTCGAAATAATTCGCCGAGACGACGCTGCCGCTTACCCACTCCGCGCGCTCGCCAATACTGAGCGTGGTGCCCATCGGCGGGTTGGCGATAAACGAGTCGAACAACGTGCAGTTCCTCTGAAAATCGAGCCAGTCGGGCCACGACAGAACTGTGTTTTCAGGTTCGCCGTTTCCTTTCTCACCGTTGGGTTTTGTTCCCGCGACCGCGACCAGGCGGTCCTGGTGGGCTACCGCCGGGAACGGACGGAGCAAGATTCCTTCAATCCAACTGAACACAGCGGCATTGGCGCCGATCCCCAGCGCCAGACAAAAAATCGCCAAAATAGAAAAACCCGGACTGCGCCGCAGCATGCGGAAACCAAAGC
>QIAS01000303.1:2908-8663 GCA_003225615.1 Acidobacteriota bacterium
ATAAAATTTACATGGCGCATATCGCGGCATTGCTCCTTGACTTGTTCCAGTCCTCCCAACGAACGCAACGCGGCATGACGGGCTTCTACCGGATCCAGCCCTTGTGCAACGTATTCGTCGATCTGAGATTGAAGATGAAACTGCATCTCATCATTCAGATCCTGGTCGGCCTTGGCCTTCCAAAATAACGAGTGGAGACGGAGCGGCAATTTGTAGTACCAACGCATAGATCAATCCCGTTATGTTGCCTCCAGTACCAGATCAATGGCTCCTGCAAGACGGTTCCACTGGGCCTGCTGTTGCCGCAAGTACCTGGCGCCATCTCGTGTAAGCGAGTAATACCTGGCGCGGCGATTGTTTTCGGATTCGCCCCACTTCGCCTGAATCCAGCCCTGTTGTTCCAGTCGGTGCAGCGCTGGATAAAGGGCGCCCTGGTTGACCTGCAAAACGTCTTTGGAAATTTGCTTGATGCGTTGGGCAATGCCCCAGCCGTGCATGGGCTGCAGCGCAACCGTCTTCAGGATCAATAGGTCAAGCGTGCCCTGGACCAGGTCTGTAGGCTTTCCCAATGACGTTTTCTCCTGTCAATAAGTGACAAGAACGATAAATTAGACTCCTGTCAACCGTCAAGGGAAGCAAGACGCAAATATATTTTTCGATTTTGTTACCGCAAGGTCTATGCAGGTCCGGAATACAGCTGGGGGCATGCTCCAATTCAGTTGTTGCAAGTGCAGCCCGGAAATCTGAAACTAGAGTCAATGACTGCCATCGCCGTAATTCCCGCGCGCCTGGCTTCCACCCGCCTTCCTCGCAAGATGCTGCGCGAAATTGCGGGGCAGCCCTTGCTCGCTTATGTCTACCGCGCTGCGGCCTCTTCCTCTTTACTTGACGATGTGATCATCGCTACAGACTCAGAGGAAATTCTGGGAGTTTGTCAAAAAAACAACTGGCACGCGCGAATGACCTCCGCCGCGCACCGCAATGGGACGGAGCGAGTACACGAAATTGCGAACTCCATAGCTGCGGACGTCTACATCAACGTGCAGGGTGACGAGCCACTCATACGCCCCGAGCACATCTCGGCCTTGCTCGATGTGATGAAGGATCCGGCCGTACAAGTCGGGAGTCTCAAGGCTCCGGCATCCGCCTCCGATATTCAGAATCCGAACGCGGTGAAAGTGGTTACCGATACAAGTGGCCGCGCCTTGTATTTCTCGCGTGCCACCATCCCTTTCGATCGGGATGGAACGCGGCCTCGCTACTGCATCCACATGGGCCTCTATGCGTATCGCAAAGCAGCCCTGGATCGATACTCCTCGTTCCCGGAATCGCTACTGGAGCGTAGCGAGCGGCTTGAGCAATTGCGGTTTCTCGAAAATGGCATTCCCATTCATGTGGGCGAGACGTCCTACGACACAGTGAGAGTGGATACGGAAGAAGATTTTCAGCGCGTACAAAAGCTGCTCTCAATCCCCTGAGCAATACTTGTTTTACTAACCGCGGAGCGCGGCGGTGCCTTGTGACCACGCCTTGGCCGCGGCCACACGCTTGGAAATCGCAGGATGCGAATGGAAGAACCACTCCACCCACTTGGAGGGGGAGCGTTCGGCCAGGTTCTGATCAGCCAACTTGTTCATCGACGAGATGAACGGGTTGACTGTGGCAATCGACTTGAAAGCGTAGCGGTCGGCCTGGCGTTCATTGAAGCGGGAATAGGCATTCAGTACCGGCATCAGAAGAAACGAGAGGACGGTGGAGACCAGAGCGAGCAGAGGAAAGTTGGCAAAATCTGACAAAGTCTCAAACATGTGCTGCTTGTCAATGGCGTAATGCAGCACGGCATTAGCGGCCCAGAATCCAAAGAAAGTAATGCCCGCCTGAACCAGGATGCTCTTCACAATGTGCCGGTGCACGTGATGGCCCAACTCGTGCGCCAGAACGGCTTCGATCTCATCGTAGGAATAGTTGTCCAGCAGCGTGTCAGCAAGGATGATGCGGCGCGTCGCGCCCAGTCCGGTAAGAGCCGCGTTGGCTTTCTTGCTCTTTTCTGAGAGCTTCCACTTGTAAACCCCGCGTACGCGGGTTCCGGCGCGTTGGCCGAGCCGTACCAGGCGGCTTTTCAGCTCTTCGTTATCCAATGGTTCAAACTTGTAAAAAATAGGGAATAGAACGACCGGGGCAATTTGCGCCAGCAATATGAATAGCGCCATGAATACAGCCCAGGTAATCAGCCACCAGTGTTCCGGAAATTGCCGAATAATGAAGTAGAGCAACTCGGCGACGATGGAGGCCATGATCAGCCCGACCATGAAACTCTTCGTTTCATCCCATATCCAGGAACGCAGCTTCTGGTTGGAAAGATTGAAACGGTGCTCGAGGCGAAAGCCGTAGTAATCCAGCCCCAGGCCGGCCAGCTTCCCGATCAATAACAGCATGGCGATGTATAGAAATACGGAAAGCGCGTAGTGCTGAGCAGCTGCGCGGTATGCCAGATCACGCAATGAGCCAGTCCAGCCCGTTGCCAGAAGGGCAACGAGCAGCAGGAAGCCGACGGCGAAATCGGCAATGCCCAACCAGCGCTTGGTGCGGTTGTAGCGCCGCGATTCGGGAGAATCCGCCGGGACCGAAAGTGCCTGTTCTGCAACGCTCATACGCTCCCTTTGATTATCGCTCAATTAATGCCCACTTTGTCGGGAGGCAGCCATTCCGAGGTGCAGTGTACCCGCGGATGGACAGGAGCAGAGTCACTCCGCGCGGCCAGTCACAAAGTTCTCGGCTTGGGCGAGAATGTCGTTAACCAACTCGGGGGAGGCCGCTTCCGCGTAGACCCGCAGTAGAGGCTCGGTGCCGGAGGCTCGGAACAGAACCCATGGTTCAGCCCCGTGAGCAGGGGCTGGGGCATCCAGAAAGAACTTGACCCCATCAAGAGTTTCTTTCTTGAGCACTGCAAAGCCATCCAGCTTGTTGGTCGAATCGGAGTGGGCTCGCCGTATGGCTCCTTGCTTCACTTCCTCGGCGATGTGCAGGTCACGCCGCCCGTAATAGTGCGGTCCAAACTCGCGCTGCAAATCCGCTACCAGCTGCCCGAGTGGCTTGCCCTCTTCCGCCATGACATTTGCCAGCAATAAAGAATTCAGGATGCCGTCACGCTCGGGAATATAACGTCCGTAACCGATGCCGCCCGATTCCTCGCCGCCCATCGCGATCTCGCGTTCCATCATCAGGTCGGCAATGTACTTGAAGCCGATGGGACATTCGTGCAACTTCCGTCCATGCTTGGCGGCAATTCGATCGAGCATGCGTGTGGTATTGAAAGCGCGGACCACGTCCCCCGGCCACTTCTTACGTTCCAGAACCCAACGCAGCAGAATGGCAAAGCACTTGTGTGAATCCACAAAGCTGCCATCTTCGGCGACTGCGCCGATGCGATCGGCATCGCCATCGGTAGCCAGACCGGCCTGGCAGCGTTCCTTCACCACGGTTTTCTGCAACATTGCAGTGTGTGGCTCAATCGGCTCGGGGTTGATGTCGGGAAATAAGGGATTCAACTCCTGGCGGATTGCCACATGCTTAATGCCGCGGTCCGCAAAAATTCGCGTTACCACCCCGCGACCCGAGCCATACATGGAATCGATGGCAAATTTGACGTTCGCTTTGCTGATCAGTTCCATGTCAGCGAACTTGCAGATAGCGTCAACGTACGGAGCTTTGAGATCGGCCTCTTCAATCCTTGCCGCGGAAGCCGTCTTGGGCATGGCATCTGCCTGGAGCTCGTGCTCCACCAGTTTCATAATCGCGGGAGTAGCTGACCCGCCAAATTTCCCTTTGAACTTCACTCCATTCCAGTTCCATGGATTGTGGCTGGAGGTCACTACCACGCCGCCGGCAGCTCCGCGTTGTTTAACCGCTAGAGAGATGGCGGGCGTGGGAGTGTAGTCGTTGGCCAGAATCACAGGAACGCCTGCCCTGGCGAGCACTTCGGCGACAACCAGCGCCGCGCGTTGCGAGGCAAAACGCGTGTCATACCCAAGCACAACACCCTTGCTGCTGTCTTCATTTTTCAGCACGTAAGAGGCGATGGCGCCGGCTACGCGACGCACGTTCTCGAAAGTGAAGTCATCTGCGATGATGCCGCGCCAACCGTCAGTGCCAAACTTGATTACGGCTTTCGTGGATTCTTCTTTAGGAGGTGTAATCACTTCTGTCGCCATAAATGAGTGTGGCCCGCCCTTTAGACAAGCTTATTCAATTTCTTTTCGTCCAGATGTTTTACGATTTTGCCCACATCCTGAGAATGCCGCCGCGTGGTGATGAGCAGCGCGTCCTCGGTTTCCACCACCACTACATCGCTGACGCCAACCGTAGCCACGAATTTGCCCGGTGCGTGCACATAGTTTCCTTCGGCGTTCAAAGTGAAGCTGCCTGCGCCAGAGATGACATTGCCGTCAGCGGGGTTGCTCTTGGCCACGTGGTGTTCGTGCAAGGCAGTCCAGGAGCCCAGATCGTTCCAGCCAAAATTCGCGGGGAGGCAAAAAATCCTGGAATTGTGCTCACCCTTGGCCGAGCGCGGTTCGAGCACCGCGTAGTCGATGCTGATGTTCTCGCATTTGGGATACAGCCGGCGGAATGTAGCGTCAAATTTAGCTGTGCCAAATGCGGCGGCAATCCTCTCCAGCAGCGGCGCGGTCTTGGGCAGATGCTCCCGCAACGCGTTGGTCAGGGTGCGGGCGCTCCACAAAAACATTCCGCTATTCCAGTAGTAATTGCCGGCATTCAAAAATTCAGCGGCAAGTTGTACGTCAGGTTTTTCAGTGAAACGGCGCACCGGGAGCGGATCTGATTCGCGCGCCGGATAGCCGGCCTCGATGTAGCCATACCCTGTTTCGGGACGGGTGGGTTGGATGCCCAGCACAACGATGTTTTCTCCCTCGGCGGCGATTGAGATGCCCTGCTTCAGGACTTGGCGATAACGGGCTTCATCTCCAATGACGTGATCGGAGGGAAACATCCCGATCACCGCGTCGGGATCGTCACGCAGGAGAAGAAAGGCGGCCAGTCCGATGGCTGGCGCGGTATTTCGTCCCACCGGTTCAGCAACAATCTGGCGCTTGCTTAATTTGGGCAACTGTCGCGCGATTTCACCCTGAAGATCCTCGTTGGTAATAATCCAGAAACGCGCGGCGGGGGCCAAAGCCAGCAGGCGGGAGACGGCCTGCTGGATCATCGTCTGCTTGCCGTCAAGCGCGAGCAACTGCTTGGCGCGGCGCTTTCGGCTCATTGGCCAGAAACGCGTACCACGGCCGCCGGCAAGGATTACGGGATAAAAGTTAATCTTCTTCGCCACGAAGTCACGCAATTAGCATGCACAGCTACTATCCCTGATCTGAAGTCTAGGTTTTCTTGGCGAACTTTGCGAACACTTTGCATCCTTTGCGGTCAAAAGCTTTTTACCGCTTCGCCTGGATGTAAGAGTAAAACTAGATTTTCGTAACCGGCTCCGGCAACGTCTGCCCCGGCACATAAGCCCGCAGCAATTCCACGCCCCACTGGGGACGCACCTCGAACCCGCCTACCGAGGCGGGCACAGCGACCGCGTCGCCCATAGCCGCAGTGGCCAGTTCCATGCCTTCCGCTTCGATCACCGCGCAGCCTTTCACCACAACAATAATCTGGACCGAGTTTTTTCCGGATTGGTCAGCGGTTTGAAAAGCATGCGGTTCCTGAAGCTCGAAGCGGTCCACGACAAAATAAGGGG
>QIAS01000303.1:8874-11980 GCA_003225615.1 Acidobacteriota bacterium
CACCCAGTTCAGCAGTTCCTCAGCCCGATTTTCGGCAACCGCCTGCTCGAACTGGACACGCGTAACTCCTGGTTTCAGTCCAAGGGCGACTTGCGCGCCCGGCTTGGCGTCCGCGACGTACCAGCACTCGGTCTTTCCCCAAGGCTGCCCGACGCGCCTCGCCTGCTCATCATCAGGATGGACCTGCACGGAAAGTTTCTCGTGCGGGAAAAGGAATTTCAGCAGCAGGGGAAACCGGCTCGAGTCTTGCGCCGCCTCGCCCACCAACTCGCGGCCGTAGTGTTGGCTCAATTCAGACAGCGATTTGCCGGCAAGAGGACCATTAGCAACTTTGCAATGATCACCCGTGAGCCATGCTTCCCCGATCTTTTCCGAAAATTTCTGGTTGGGGTAAACCGGGGCAAGGTCGAAGGTACCCCATGGCCGCGGGTCGAACACGGGCGTCATTAGCAGTGGATAGAGTTCAGTCATTCCGTCAGGGACTAAAAGGCTACCCGGTCAAGGTTGTGAAGCAACACCGGGCAGCAAAAGGGTTAGAAGCGTAACCCATGCAGATGGCTGCTTATCCACACATCAGAGTTTCTGCCGATCACAAGCCGGCAAAAAACTTCCGCATGCGCTCCAAGCCTCGATCGAGCTCCGCGATAGAGGTTGCATAAGAAACCCGAATATGCTCGGCTGTGCCGAAGCCTTCGCCGGGGACGGTGGCCACGTGAGCCTCCCGCAGCAGCCTGCCCGCAACC
This sequence comes from Acidobacteriota bacterium, assembly GCA_003225615.1. Taxonomy (GTDB): domain Bacteria; phylum Acidobacteriota; class Terriglobia; order Terriglobales; family Acidobacteriaceae; genus QIAS01. Next base: position 9,618 of record QIAS01000303.1, read on the forward strand.
TCGGCAGCCGATTTCACGCTTCGCCCAAAGAACCCAGACACATTGGGATAGGCATAGAAGGCGCCTTCCGGCATGGTGCATTTGATCCCCGGGATGGCGCGCAGGCCATGAACCACGTGATCGCGAAGCTTGATGTACTCCTGCCGCATCTCTTCCACGCACTGCTGCGGCCCCTTCAGCGCCGCCACCGCCGCTTTCTGGACAATGGAAGTCGGGTTCGAGGTGGATTGGCTCTGCAGTTTAGACATGGCGCTGGTCACCGTCGCCGGTGCTAGCGCATATCCCAGCCGCCATCCCGTCATGGCATACGTTTTTGATAGGGAGCCTACGATGACCATGCGCTCGCGAAACTCGCGCAAGGAACCTACCGAAAAGCGCTTGCCTGCGTAGTTGAGGTAGACGTAGCACTCATCGGAAATCACCCAAATTCCGCGCTGAGCCGCCAGGCGCACTACTTCGGTCATATCCTCGGAACTCATGACCGCGCCCGACGGGTTGGATGGCGAATTCAAAATGATCAGCTTCGTCCGGGGTGTAATCAGCCGCGCCACCATCTCAGCGGTTACGGCGAAGCCTTTATCTTCGTCGGCATGCAGCAGAACACAGGTTCCGCCCGCATAGGCCACGATGTCTTTGAAAGATACCCAGTAGGGAACGGGGAGGATAACCTCGTCTCCGTGGTCGACCAAAACCTGAATCGCGTTAAACAGCGCGTGCTTGCCACCTGTGGAGGCGATCGCCTCTTCGCGGCGGTAGTCGGAGTCAAAGTCGACCGCATGCCGATGCACTATGGCATCGCGCAATTCGGCCGTGCCGGGCACAGCCGTGTACTTGGTAAAGTTGCCCTGAATCGCGGCAATGGCTGCCTCTTTGATGTGCTGCGGCGTCGCGAAATGAGGCTCGCCCGCGCCGAAATCCACGACATCTATGCCTTGACTGCGCAGCTTGTCGGCTTCCGCCACTACCGCCATGGTGGCGGAGGGCGCGATGCGGTTGATGCGTTCGGTGAGTCTGATCGCCTGGGCTACTTCGGTCGTCGCTGTGGTCATGGCTTCTTCCTCGCCTTCGATTTGCTTTTCTGCTGAAATTTTACGGACGGGTCGAGCTTCTCACGCAGTCGCTGCTCCACTGCTTGTGGTACTAATCCCTTGATCGAGCCGCCCAGTTGCGCAATCTCGCGCACCAGGCGCGAACTGAGATAGGAAAATTGCTCGGCCGGCATCATGAAAACCGTTTCCAGGCCCGGCTCCAGCTTGCGGTTCATGAGCGCCATCTGCAGCTCGTACTCGTAGTCGCTGATCGCCCGAATGCCCCGTAACACGGCGCTGGCCTTGGCTTTGACGGCGTAATCCACCATCAGCCCTTCGAAGGTGTCCACCCGCACATTGTTCCAGGGCTCAGTCATCGCCTCCATCATCCCGCCGCTCCCCCAGGCTGAACAGCGGATCCTTTTCCGGATTGCGCAGGATGGCCACTACTAGTTCGTCAAAGATCTTGCTGCCCCGCTCAATCAAATCCAAATGCCCGTTCGTGAGAGGATCAAACGAACCGGGATAGATCGCAATGACCTTTTTCAATTGTGCTCACCGGTAACCGCAGCAGGCTGGAATACAGACGATTCTAGTCGGCAGGAAATGTGATGGCAATTGTTGTTTGCAGCTGTCACCTTCTCGGCCGAACAAACCTTGGGGCTGCGGAGGTGGGCGGCCCGGTTCGAACTCACCAGTGGCGAAGGAACCGGGCCACCGAAATGACTATTTGCGTGCCGCCGTAGCCTTCGCGGCGGTCTCAACCGCGCTGGGCATGGTAGTGACCCGGCCGCCTTGGGTCGGCGCCGGCGCCGTTGTCGCGGCCGGTGTGGCAGGAATGAGGCCTAATTCCTTACGAACCTCGGCTTCCAGTTTGGCCATCGTGTCTTTGTTATCTTTCAGGAACTGGCGCGCGTTCTCCCGCCCTTGCCCAATCCGCTCGCCCTTGTAGCTGAACCAGGAACCGGATTTCTCGAGGATCTCGTGGTTCACCGCCAGGTCAAGGAGATCGCCTTCGCGCGAAATGCCTTCGCCATAGAGAATGTCAAATTCCGCCTCGCGGAAAGGCGCCGCAACCTTGTTCTTGACTACTTTTACGCGGGTGCGAGATCCGGTGACCTGCTCGCCTTCCTTGATGGCCGCGATGCGGCGAATATCAATACGCATAGAAGAGTAAAACTTCAGCGCCCGGCCGCCAGTGGTGGTCTCAGGATTGCCGAACATCACGCCAATCTTCTCGCGAATCTGGTTGATAAAAATCAGGCAGGTGCGTGACTTGGAAACGATGCCAGTCAGCTTGCGCAAAGCCTGGGACATCAGCCGGGCTTGCAAACC
>QIAS01000304.1:0-549 GCA_003225615.1 Acidobacteriota bacterium
TTATTCCCAAGTCACCGGCCCGCGGATCTCCATTGCGCACGACTTCATCCAGAACGAACATCACAGTCGGGGACGACATGTTTCCATAATTCCGCAGGACAGTTCGTGAGAAGCGTACCTGCGCATCCGTCAGGCTCAGGTATTCTTGGACGCTGTTAATCACCTTCCGTCCGCCGGGATGGACGACCCAGAAGCGTATGTCGGACCTGGAGAGTTCGTGTCGCATGAGCAAGCGCTGCACTGCTTTTTCAATCAGCGGTCCAGCTAGTTTGTGGATCGAGGCCCCGAGTACTATGCGCAGCTTGCCCTCCTGGTGCTTTAGTCCAACCTCTTCGATCTGCTCGGGGTCGAGGAATGTCTCGAAGTCCACAACGTCTGGATAGCGGGCCGTAGCCGGACCATCTGCGGCCAATAATAAAGCGGCGGCACCATCTGCGCAGATCGTATTGCCAACCACGGTCTCGAGAGAGTTGTCGACGTAGTAACAGGCCGAGCAGATCTCGACAGCGAGCATTAGCGCCAGGCGTCGCGGATTAGCGCGAACAAAGT
>QIAS01000304.1:557-4757 GCA_003225615.1 Acidobacteriota bacterium
TGCAGCGTCGGAAGCGCTCCTGCACAACCGAGACCTGCAATGGAAGCTCTCTGAACGTTATCTCTGAAACCCATATGTGCGATCAGTCGGCTGCCCAGGTCCGGACACACGTAGCCTGTGCACGTACACACAACCAGGAAGTCCACGTCCCGCACGGTTTTTCCAGCAGAGGACATGCAATCTGCAATTGCTCGGCAACCGGTTTTCATGGCACCACGCAAATAGCGCTGATTCAGCTGATCAGAGCTCTCTTCGCGATTGAGGTTTCCTTCCAGATAAAAATGGCGGTAATCGATGTCGCTGTTCAAGAACATCTTACGAACGCGTTCGTTTTGGTACCCAGCCGCATGAAAGCTTTGTTCCTGCGTGAGCCTAAGTGCAGGATTTGCCGTCCCAACTCCGATGATTCGAGGATTATTCATCTGTATCTCTTCTCTTGGCTAACGTGTTGCCTTGTGGACAGGCAACTGCGGACGCGGTGCTGGATTCGGAATCGGCGGGGCTCACATAAGGCCTATAGATTGGATGGATTGTGTTCTCATTCCGGAAGACGCGCCAAAACATGATGAGCAGGGCGAATCCGAGTAGGGCAAGCATGCCGAGAAAAACATTGAATACAAGCTCGTAACTCATCGATGCGCACCTCTATCGGTCACCTGCCTAACCTCGTTCCTTTATTAATTGCGAATCCCCGAATTACATTGCTGAGGGTCTAAATTGCTCACGATGTTGGCGCTATGTACCACGCGTAGTACGCCCCCGCACCAACGACCAGGACCAGCATCCAAAGCATTAACTCTGCACGCATCCACAACTTCCACCGCTTGAAGCGGAGCCGCTGCGGGAGAATATTCGTTCCCGCTCCTATCACGATATAGAGCCCGAGGAGTTCAGCCGCTATCCCGAGCGCGCCATGAATTGCAGCTACGCTGTAATAAGGTCTGCGAAACACTCTCGGAAATACCGGCACGACTTGCTGCTGAAACGAGGGCCACATGATCAGTGCGATCATCAGCAAGTTCAAAAGCAGCACGGTTGTTTGGCAGATCCCGTGGGCTTTGTAGCGCTTCTGTTTCGCGAGCAGGCCGCCTGTAAGAAGTGCTACTCCCATGAGAATCTGCACGATCAAATTTAGGTCTGCCCCGAAGGTTGCGCCGGTCCCGAGGAATCCCTTTATTGGAGCGAAAGACAACATTGGGCATGACATCCCTGTATTTGGTACTTTTAGTAACCTGCGAACTCCTCCGTCCGTATGTCATCGTCGTCTACCCCGGCGTCATTGATGATTCGTCGACCGGCCGCGACCATCGCAGGTGGCCCGGCGATGTAATAGATTGGCGCCTCGAGTTTGCCTGCGTGCTCGGAGAGCATTTCCGGGCTGATGTGTCCAGTCTCCCCTTTCCATCCGCGGTAATGATTGGGGGTGCGGGTGAAGGTTGGCACAAAACGAAACTGCGGGTTTGCCCGCTCTAAGTTCAAAAGCGTATCCATGAAAGCAGCATTTTCCAGATAGCGATTCGCGTAGAAAAGAAATAGGGGATGGTGAAGCCTCTTCACCGTGGCGTAGGAAAGAATACTGAGAAATGGAGCAATTCCTATTCCCCCAGCCAATAGAACCGCTGGTCTGGCGGTATTGTTATGGAGTGTGAAAGACCCCATAGGGCCTTCGATCCGGACCTTTGCGCCGATCGACAAAACGGATAAAGCACGCTTGAAAGCTGTATCGCGCATGCGAGTCGTGACCACAAGATCGCCAGCGAATGGGGAGCTTGCAATGGAGAGTGTATGAGTGAGTCCATTGGAGAGGTCCGCTTGAGAATCAGACAACGTCAGATCAATGTACTGACCCGCCTTAAACTGGAAGCCAACCGGCTTTTCGAAGTGAAATGCCATCGTGTCCTCCGCAACCTCGGTTCGACTCAGAAGCGTGCTTGAATAGCCAGCCACGGTCTGTCCTTCTCGTGATGATGACGTCTGTTCCAATGACATTCAGTGCCTCGATTCTAGGTGCCACATTGAATTGGGCTGTGCCGCGTGTGGCATCACTGCGAATAAGGCCACAAGATGACACAAAAGGAGAGTCAGACCATCGCCCGCCCGAATTCAGATTTCGGGCCTGCGGCATCTGAAGACTCACCGTTCTGCTTCATTGCTGACCTGAATCCGCGGATGCCAACGCCAAGCCTCCCCAGTTCGGGCAAGTCTCTGCAGTCCGAACTTGAGCTTACTGCCCAGCAACTGCCTGGTTACTGGCCGATTCGTTTGCCGCCGCCGTCTTTTCCTGCGCTCCACGAATGAGTTCGTGACCGCCTTCGTCGCTGGAAAACCAGATCTGTGCGAGAAAGTGCTCGTTGCCGTAACGATGAAAAATCAAACGCTCGTGATTTCCCGTCTTGTTGCTTTCCTTCGGGATGCTAGAGACGATTTGTTGACCATCGTCGTCTTTACTACGGATTATCAGAAATCCGGTTTCGCCTTCTCTCTCAATGACGTAATCACCGGCCTTAAATTCTTTGTTCGCGACCACGAAATTGAATGGAACGGTCACTTTTAAGCTTCTCGCAACTTGTGCACTGCCCGGTACGGCCGAGACTGTAAGCACCAGCCCAAGAAACATGCCCGACAAGTATTTTGTTGAACGCTTCATAAATGTCCTTTCTGAATCAAATCAATCTCGTCTTCTATAACTGCGACGGCCGCACTTTATTCCTGCACTCACTCGTATCGAGTTATGAAGGACGGATATCAATGAAGGGAAAAACGTAACGGACATGCGCTCGGACTGCAGGCATAAGCGGAATGTAATCACTCCGAACGAGCATAGTACCCAGTCTTGGCATAAACCCGGAGCGGTGGAAGCCCTTTCGGTGGAGTCAGCTGCACTCGTATCTTGTGCCACTTAGCATCGTGCGCGGGATTGGTTGGTCGATATCCGAGCACATACTGGTTGCGTAACTCAATGCCGATCTTTGTGGCTATGTCTGGCAAATCATTTGGATTGTCGATCGAGAATGCGCGCCCACCTGTGATTTCGGTGATGTCGCTCAGCAGTTGTGGACCAAGGCGTTCTTCTTCCGTCGGAAAATAGTGATCGTAGATGCCGATGGCATAGATCTGCACGTCGGATTCCTTGACCAGGCTTTTGATCTCGCTTTCCGTATAGCGACTGTGGTTGTCTCCGCCATCCGAAATGATCAGCAAAGCTCTCTTCTCGTACTTGGCCTGCCTCATCTTGCTGAGCCCAAGATAAATCGCATCCAACAGAGCGGTACGCCCCTTCGGGACGGTGTACACAAGTTCTCCCTGGATATCTTCCGTCGACTGGGTAAAATCCGTGACTCGCTCCGGCTTATCAGCGAATGCGATCATGAAAAATTCGTCCTGAGGGTTCGCCGTCTTAAAGAACTGCAATACCGCCTCGCGGGCGCGATCGATCTTGCTGGCCATGCTCCCGCTGACATCGAAGATAGCGCCCAGAGAAACGGGGGCATCCTCACTGGAAAAGTGAAGGATTTCTTGCCTCTCTTTACCTTCGAAGACCACAAAATTCCGCTTGTCCAGGCCCGTGACTTCACGGTTCATAGGATCCACAATGGATACCGGCACAAGTACTAGATTGACATCGACCTTGATCGGGGTCGTGTGGGTTTTCAACGCCGGATCGTCGGTTGGCTGACCGTTCTTGGTCTGCGGCTGCTCAATACGGGGAGTCACGTGGACATCCTCTGCAGTACCTTGCGACCACGCAGTGGAGGCAAGTCCGCAGACTGCGACGAGTAGTAACCCGGCTATCTGAGCGCAGAAGGACATGGAGGACCGATGAATCATTGATTGTTCCGGCAGCGACGTCAGGGTGCATGGCGGCGGACCGACGGTTACTCGCAATAACGGGAAGTTCACGTCGTAGGTCATATCAGGCAAGAATGGGGTTTTATTCCCCTTGTTAAGTTGTGATTTACATCTGGACCGGCAGTACCTTGCGGTCCTGAGGCGCAAAGAAAGCCGTTTAAGCAGGAGCAAATACCGGCGCACCTGCTGTAGCGCGCCGACAATGTTTGTTTGCGCCTGCATTTGTAGCGAATCACATTGGTTAATCTCAGAAATAGGGTCTAATTGGGAAGCAGAATGTTCTCGTCGACAGATTCCGCCACCTGGCGGCCCAGACGCTTGCCAGATACGTGGTTGGAGCGAAAATGCTGT
>QIAS01000304.1:4779-6909 GCA_003225615.1 Acidobacteriota bacterium
GCTCGTGAAGTGCCGTGTCACTCCCGCCAAGGACTCGGACGTAACATCAAAGGTGAACCGGTTCCCGAAGTAGAACCGCAATACCTCGGCCCCGGCGGCACTAATGGCACTGTGGGCACCCGGGTACGCCGGGCCTGGAGCAGTTTTCGTCGATAATGGAACCCAGTTCAGATCGGGTCGGTGTTAGGATTGCCGTCGCTGCCTGCTAGCTGAATGCTTGTGGCGCTCGCGGACCCGTTGACCTGGGCCGACAAACTGGCGCAAAGAAGTGAGAGCGTGATGAAGCTTTTTGCCATGGGGTCTTATCCTCGTTGTGTGGGGTAGGAGAGAATGTCAGAGCCGGTTTCGATGACTAATCGGCAATGTCGTTTTAGACTCCCTGTCCCTTGTCGAAAACGCCGGATGGAGGAAAATATTCCGGGCCGGACTGTGATTTGCAAAATATATTCGTGAGACTTTCGAACGAAATGACTTTTCAAGTTCGCGCCAGTTTTCCTAATGCTGACTTGTGCTCGATCAATGCAAACCCATCGTTCAGCAGGATGAGGGAACCGATGGAAGACACCCCCGTGACGAAGCTGCGACGATTCAATAGGCCTCCAGTGAAGGCATTTCCATTCGCCGTTTCCATAAAATAGATATCAAGGTTGAATTATTCCGAGAAGCGATGGCATCGCAGATATTTCTGCTCTTTGCCCCAACTTTGACGGAATAAATCTGCTTTCTCTTCTGTTTAAGACAGCGCAGAGGGCATTGCCTGCTGAAACAGGCCCGAGTGTTTTCGAAACTGATGCTTTTGAAAGTGAACACGGGCGAAACGAGGCTATCGTGGCTGATGGGATTGCATCTGTACTCGCACAAAATGTCGGTTCGATGCCGGTCCTCGCGCACCTGGAGGAGTTGAGGAAAAGGATCATCCTTTCGGTCGTGGGGATTGTCGTCGGATTCTTCTCGTGCTGGTCCTTTGCTGACCGTATTTTCGCCTTGATGCAGAAACCCATTATTGAGGCACTGCGTCATCACGGCCTGGGCGGCGGCCTGGTGTATTTGAATCCAACTGAGCCATTCAATCTCTACCTGGAGGTAGGCTTGGTAGGCGGCATTTTCTTGGCCTCGCCATTCGTGTTCTACCAACTATGGTTGTTTATTGCTCCCGGTCTGTACCGTAGAGAGAAGCGTTATGTTTTGCCGTTTTTGCTCAGTACCGTCGGTTTGTTTCTAGGGGGAGGCTTCTTTGGTTACAGGATGGTCTACCCGGCGTCGCTGGATTTTCTAATCGGGTACGGCCAACGCTTTCAACCGATGATCACGATTGGGGAATACACAAAATTATTTCTAACCATCATCATTGGACTCGGGCTGATTTTCGAGATGCCTATTCTCGTGTTCTTCCTGGCCCTGATGCGCCTGATCACCGCTCGCTGGATGTGGCGGAACCTGCGGTACTCCATACTCGCCATTTTTATTGTTGCAGCAATCGTCACCCCCACCACCGACATACTCAACATGTGTCTTTTTGCCACTCCGATGGTCGCGCTTTACGCAATTGGTATCGGAGTAGCTTGGCTGGTAAATCCCGAACACAGACACACAACACAGGTTCTCTAGCGTCCTAACTGTACTTTCGCTTATTTGAGAATGGAGCGCGACCGGCTCCGGCGTCGCTGTCGTGCAGAGATGACACACGCCATAATCGATTCGGAACCTGCACTCGAACCAGTTAACTCTTGTGCCAGATAATTATTTGACAATCAGTTGACAACTGATCCCAATCAGAATTGTGATCGCCTGAATCCAACCTCTCCAAGCAGCATAGATGTGGACTCCAGAAGCAAAGGGTAAGCGATCAAACATCAGTAGGCATGCCAAACGCTTGCGCCTTAAGAGGTCAAGAGAACAGCTTCTTTTAGGGAAATATTTCGCGATTTCGGGAATATCGCCCGCATGGCGGAGTTTCACATTTGGCGGCGTTACACAAAACTATTCCACGAATCGGAGCGCAGAACGTGAAAAAACAGAATTTCGCTACAAATGTCTCAACTGAAACCACGGCTACGGTACCCAAGGAAGACCTCGAGTCCCGCTGGCAGGGCGTCGTTAAACGGCGCTCATTTCTGAAGGGCATCACTA
>QIAS01000304.1:6927-12643 GCA_003225615.1 Acidobacteriota bacterium
GGCAACGCGCAGTCCGATGAGCCTAGGAAGCTCTCAAAAGGCGATGTTGCACTCCTGCAGTTCGCGCTGTGGGCTGAAACTGTCGAGGCTGACCTGTGGACCCAGTATGCAGAACTTGGAGGAGTCGGTCCTTCGGGCGGGGGAGCAGCGCAAGCCCAAGAAGAATTCCAAGGTTTCATCGGAGGAAATCCAGCCTACACCCTCGCGCTGCAAAACCTGGACGGCGACATGCCGCAGTACATAACGGACAACACAGATGATGAACTGAGCCACACCGCCTTCCTTCAGGCTTTCTTGAGGTCCAGAGGAGAGGAACCAGTCAATCTTGAACCATTCCGAAATCTGCGCAGCAGCAAGGCAACTGGGGCCAGGCAAATCAAGCGGCTTACTAACCTCATGGATCTCAACGTGGACCTCAGTTGGTATACCCGCTATCGCAGTGGGAAAAACCCAGATCTCGGCACGGTGTTCAAAGGACCATTTGTCATTAAGAACCAACCCGCGATTCCGCTGGATGATACGGACACGCCCCCAACCACCAATCCAACAGTCCCCATTGCAGGCCGGGACGCCAACCGCATACAGGCCATTGCCAACACCGCGGGGTTTCACTTTGCATTCATCGAACAGGGTGGTGCGAGTCTGTATCCGACACTGGCATTCAAGGCAACCGATCCGACAGTACTACGGATTCTGGTGAGCATCGGCGGTGTGGAGATCGATCATTTTGGCCTCTGGCACGACAAGGGTGCTAACGCCGTGTCTCAGCCGCTCGCCGGTGTGCTGGATCCTGTTACTGGGTTAAGTTTTCCGGATCTCAACCACCCTGCCACGGAGCTTACGCAGACCAACAAAATCCTGCCGGAGCCATGCAACTTTATCAGCAAGAACCTGCCTCGGTGTTCGGTGATCCGACCGACATCAACGCAACTTGCCGGGGCGGTTGCGACTGTGAAGGCCTTTGTGGACGACGGATTATTCACCGGTCAACCGGCAGCGTTTCTTCAATTGTCGATGGAGCTGGCGGTCGCAGCCGACTCGGTGCAGCGTAAATTTTAACTTGTGGTATTGCGAGTGTCCTCCCCCGTCTAACCCGCGGGTGCTGTGGTCAACCCTATGAACCACGGCACCCGCACTTTTCGATGACTTAATGTCATCGCGCTTCAAGGAGAACTTATGTTTGAAGGATTGTTCCAACCTATGCATCTGCTGGTTATCTTCGGAATTGCTCTGCTCGTGTTCGGACCGAAAAAGCTTCCGGAACTCGGCAAAGGAATTGGCGAGGGTATTCGAGGTTTCAAGTCGGCAATGAAAGCTGACGAAGACAAGGCGTCCGACACTAAAACACTCACTGCGGGCGACCAAAGCTGACTAGAGGATAAAACGTGGCTTTTGGCACAGAACTACCGGTTTTGGTCATGCTCGGATTTGTGGTGCTAGGCCCGAAGCGCCTGCACACTGTGTTGCGACATGTGGCACGGGCGAAAGCTGAATTTCAGAATGCGAGCGGCGCCGTCAGATCTCAGCTTACGGCAGAACTCGAGAATGTGCCTCAAGCCGGGGAAAACCGTGATGAAGCCCAACGGGCCGGAAAGACCTTTGACGGAGAACCCGAAGCACGAAGCGGAATTTCTCCCCGCGCAAAAAGATCGCTAAGTCGAACACCAGGTCACAATCCTGTTCTCTGACCGCGATACTCTACACAGCTATCATCACAACCGGTTCAGGAGCGCCCCCTTCAATTGATCCACAGCTCTTACCCGCCTTTCTTACAGTCCTCTAGGTCGAATCTAGCGAAGTCATATGCGGATTCTCTGGAACAATCTACCTGCACGCTGTTCTAGTATTAGAGTAGACTTTGCGTCGAGAGAGCTGCGTCTTTTCAGGGTCCCGAGGGCAGAGTCCGATGAAACCGTGCATCCAGGCGATTGCGTTCGACGCGTACGGTACCCTATTCGACGTGCACTCCGTGATCACACTTTGCAGCCGCAAGTTCCCGGGCGAAGGCGCTGAACTGAGCAAACTATGGCGCGCCAAGCAGCTGGAGTACACCTGGCTCCGCAGCCTCATGGGGCAGTATGAAGACTTTTGGGCGGTGACCGAGTCGGCACTGATATTTGCCTGCCATAGTCTGAGCCTGGCTTGCCCTACCGAGATCCGCAGAGAGTTGATGTCATCTTATCTGCACCTCGATACTTTTCCTGAGGTGAACTCGGCATTGGGTAAGCTGTCGCAGTATAAGTTGGGTATCTTGTCGAATGGCTCGCCCAAAATGCTTGCTGCCGTAGTTGCAAACACCGGCCTGAAGGGCGTTTTCACTGACGTGATCAGTGCTGAAGAAGTGAAGATCTACAAGTCGAGCCCACGCGTCTATGGCTTGGCTTCGCAGCACATGGGCGTTCCCGACGACGCGATCGCGTTCGTTTCGTCGAACTTCTGGGACATCGCAGGCGCTAAGTGCTTCGGGCTTTGGACGTGTTGGGTGAACCGCGGCAACCTCCCTGAAGATGATCTAGGAGTGAGGCCTGACGTCACGGTGGATACGCTGGATGGGCTCGTCACTGTTCTGGGCGCAACGCCACTCCCGTAAAACACTAGTCCGAGTAAGATATGGTGCTAAAAAAACCGCCATGCCGGCGTCCGACATGGCGGGGATCTTCAAAGCTAAAGTGGCCTTTGGTCAGTCTAGCCGCTGGACGATCGGGCAGTTGATAGAGAAGCCCGCGCTCCCAAACGCCGCTCCGCCGGGCCCGGTGAGCAAGCCATCCCGGACAAAGTTGAGGATCTGGAACTCTTCCCGCACTTGGCCACGGAATCCCTGGTCGATCGCACTCTGGGTCCATTCGAACAACTGCGCATCCCAGTTCGGGCTGTAGTCTAGGGCGATGGTTGGTATTCCACCCAGAACATTATTAGGCCTGAAGCTGTCAGCGAGATCAGCCGACAAACCTTGCCGTTGTGGATTGTTGCAGCCGCCCTCCTCCGCTCCATTGGTAGCGATGAAGATGCGCTCGACGGGACTAGCGAAGCTGTCGTCGTGACCTAAAAGGAGCTTTTGCGCCAGCGGTGCGAAAGTATTGTGTTCAATGGCCGCTCCCAAGGGAATGCTTGTGTCCATTGAGATGTACCACACGGGACGCCCGAAGCTGAAGCCGTTGATCAGATTAATGGTGACCGTCATATTAATAGGATCGATCGCCACAACCTCATCATGCACTTTGGAATAGTCCACGTTACCGTTGGGGAAATTTATCTCGGCCGCGTCTACGCCGAACGCGACCATGGGTGCGTTATATATAACATCTCCGGCATTGATGAGTCGCACCAGGGGACCATAGTTCGCATCGCCGATTGCGCCTGGACGAGCGAACTTTGGAGGAAATTCTTGACCAGGGGGTCCAGAAATGATCTCGCGGGTGGGCGCAAAATTTACCGTACCTGCGTTGAATGCGATATTTCCTGCCGCATCCAGATTTCCCGTCCTGGCAGCAAGCGAGGAGAATTGCAGCTTAGTGGAGAAATTTAATCCCAGCTCAGCGGCTACATTGGAGTCACTGACATCGGTCAAGATATACCAGATGTTTTTATTGGTGCCGGCGAGCCTTCCCTTATAGAGCGGCAGAGTTATGGTCCCATGAGCTGCATCCACGGTGCCGGATTTCAACAATTGAACCGGCCCGACGAGGCTCTGATTGACTTCGGAGGGAGACGGCCCGAAATATGAGAGAGGGACAGTGGCGCCAACGGAGGGTGGCGCGGGAAATAGGTCGCAACCGGGGCCGGGCCCAATTGGACCTGGGCCAGGGCCCTGCTCGGAATTAAAAGTAGTAGTGGTTACCGTTGTAGCTGCTGCGAGCTGGAAGCCGCTTGGTGTCGCTGGGGCCGGGCGCTTAACTCGAGCGTGCATGGCTCGGACCTCTGGCGATAACGCATGAGTAAGGTAACCCTGCGTTGTCAGGCTTTGAGGCCCTGATTGCCCAGCCGCAGAATAAGTGAGCAAACTACCGGCAACGAAAATTGTGAGAGCAGCGGTGAATGGCCTGCTCGCGGGGGAGCGTAATGACGTACTTTGGTTAGCTTTTCTTCCACACTTCGACAAAAACGTGCAAATTACTCCTTGCATTACTTATCTCCTGTTTTCATAAGTGGTGCTGCCTTACGACCAGCACGGTGCAGATGGGATACGCCAGCAACTGGAAAGCTACAAGGTAAGAGGTGGCGGAATGTGCTATTTGGGAGCGGAGTGTGTAGCGCTCTTATCGTCCGTTAGACGTTTTCGGAATTCTGTTGGCGTGAGACCGCAAAATTTCTTAAATTCACGACTGAAGTGGCTGCGGTCGACATCGCCAAGCTTCGCTCGAATCTCTTTTACGCTCAAGAAGGTTTCCGACAACATTCTCTGTGCCTCTCGCATTCTCAATGCCCCAATGTAATCCGACGGCGACTGGGACATTTCAATCTTGAAGAGATGACAGAAGCGCCAACGAGATATATTCACAAAGCGCGCTAAGTCGCCAACCGAGGTGCGCGTGCACACATTGGCATGTAAATGATCAAGAGCGACTCGTATTCGGCGGTCCATTTGGGATGACGACTTCGCAGAACTTCAGTTCGTGATTACCAGGGGAACCATGGCGGCTAAAGTGAGCCTCCATACCACGCGATGTCTGTCGAAACTGTCACTTCACCACGATTGTGCCGGTCATCTTCGGGTGAACTGAGCAAAAGTAGGGATACGTACCCGCCTTCGTAAATGTGTAGGAGAAAGTTTCGTCCGTGTCCCGTACTTTGGACTTGAACACACCCTCCGTGCTAACCACCGTGTGGGGGATATCATCGCGGTTGGTCCAGGTAACTGTCGCGCCGACGGGTACCGTGACCGTCTGCGGCCCAAAACTAAAATTATCAATCTTCACCTCGGCGGCCACCCCTGAAGATTGATCAGCCGCGGTGACTGTCGTGGATCCCGCCAGCCCCAGTACCGCAATCATTACTGGCGCCAGTAAACCCACAAACCATGCATTGTGTCTCGTCATTGTTCTATTTCCTTCCTTGCGTTGATCTTCTTGCTTCAGCTGCTTTGTCTGAGCCGGATCCTTGGGCTTCTATCTTAGTGTTGATTCAAGTACCGCCATTCCGCCCCCGGTTTGCGATGGCTCCGAGGCAGCCAGTGGCGAATCCACGATTGCGAGGCTGCGGCCGCTGACCAGATAGTTCACATCGGTGATACCCAGCACCCGCTGCAACTGGTCGGCTGGCACCTTCATGGGTCCGGCCGAGGGAGCTGTTCCCGGCGCAGGTTGAGGGAAAGCGGTCGACATCGCGGTGTGGAAGGAAACCTTACCCTCAATCTTTTGCATGATCTGGTGGATATGCCCGTTTAACACAGTCACCGAGCCGAAACGCTTGACATAAGACAAGGCCTGTTCGCTGTCGTCCGTTCCCCAACCCCAGTCTGGATAGATGGTCCACAGAGGAATGTGCGCATAGAGCACAATGGGCGTGCTGGTAGAGCGGCCCTTGAGGTCATCCTCCAGCCACTCCAGCTGCTCGTGCCCGAGCGACCCCATGCCGCCAGCTTTTAAATTGGCGACGTTCACCAGACCAACGAAATGCACGCCCTTGTGATCGAAACTCGACCACCCAGTGCCCTTTGTGCCTTTCCCGTAACGCTGGAAATATTGTTCGCCGTTGTCGCTCAACATGTCATGCTCCC
>QIAS01000305.1:0-5733 GCA_003225615.1 Acidobacteriota bacterium
CCGGAGGACTTCACCATCAGCAGGTATTCGCGCACTTCGGAACTGAGTTCCCGGTCCAGCGCCAGCTCCGCCATTCCGAGGATGCCGTTAATGGGAGTGCGGATTTCATGGCTCATATTGGCCAGGAATTCGCTTTTGGCGCGGCTGCCCGCTTCGGCGGCTTCCTTCGCGGCGGTCAATTGGTTGTTGACGGTTACCAGTTCAGCGGTGCGAGCGGCAACCTGTTCCTCGAGATGCTCGCGATGGTGCTGGAGTTCCTGATCCCGTTTTTCGATCTGCTCCAGCATGCCGTTAAATTCGCTGGCGAGAAGTCCAAATTCGTCCCGATTCACTATGCGGGCGCGGATGGAGTAGTCACGGAAATCCGACACCGCTTTGGCGCTTTGCACCAGGTCGAGAATGGGTTGGGAGATAACCTTCTGCAGCCGGTAAGCGGTGAAGGAAGCCATGGAAAACGTCGCCAAAATCACCAGCAAAAACGTAATGTTGTATCCCCGCAACCGAGCATGCAGTCGTTCCAGGTCGGATTCGAGGTAAAGAGTGCCGATGTTTTCATTCGCGAGCACGATGCTCCGGAACTGAATCAGCCGGTCCCCTTTAAGTTGAGTGGATTCCGCTTGCATCTTCGGCGGCTGGAAGCTTGCATCATTCTGATCGCGCGTGTATTTAGCGAAGACTTCTCCGTCGGCCCGGTAAATGCACGCCGCTGTGACATTGCGCTCAGCTCGCAACGCCTTCAAGACACTCTGGGCCGCTTCGGGATCGCGGAAAGTCAGGGCCGCGGTGCTGTTCTCGGCGAGCACATCGCCCAGAATTGCCAGGTCCTGCGCCATGGCGCTCTTAAACGCGAGCACGTCATAGGTTCCCATGGGTGCAGACACCGCCAGCGCGGTTATGCAACTCATAGCCATCAGCATTGCGAGGAGTTTGTGACGGATGGACAGATCGCCGAGGCGGCGCATCTCAGTTCCCCCCCGCGTCGCCGGTTCGAACCACCAGCTTGGCCAGTGCCAGCAGCTTGGCGCTGATCTTCAGACGCGCACGCGTAGCGGCATCCACGTTGATCTCGAATCGGACTCTATCGTTCTCGAACAAGAAATTAATTACCCCTCCCCTCCGCGCGAAACCTTCTTCATCGCCCACCGTCAGGACACTCGTCCCGTCCATTGCGGCGAGGATTTCTTGGGTACGCCGCCGTTCTGAGGAACTCACAAATAGAAGCTGGCAAGTCTTCGCCCGCAACAGGCTCGACACATGGTTGATTTCCAGAGCGCGGCCGCTGACCGTCTTGCCCCGGGTAAGATTCTCGAGTTCCTGACCGAGAGGATTTTGACCAAGAACGCAAATCTGCAGCGGAGCTGACTCGCTGGGAAAACTATCGGAAGGCCACTCCACGAACTTTACGAAGTTGAAGAGAAAGGCCGCTTTGATCTGGTACTCGGTGGCGGAAGGAGACGGCTGCCCGTAGACGCTGCCGAGGAGAAATACCAATAACCCGGGTACGAGCAGAAGCCGCGTGGCAAGGGAAACATGGTTCTTTCTGTTGCTTGTTCGCCACTGCCAGTATCTGCTCAGGCTGGTCATCTCGAGTTCGGCCGAGATCGAAGTAGGCTCGATCAGAAATGCCATACCAGTTTCCCGTAGAGCGAACGCCCGACCTGCGCATAACCCTGATGGTCTCGCGGAAAAACAAATTCGGCGTGCCGCGGCTGCAGCAGGTTCTGTCCCGCCAGGCTGAATTCGAGCCGTTCCGCGGGGTGCCATCCGATACGAGTATCGAGCCGAACGTAACTCGGGACGGACTGGCCTGTGAGAGCACCGACATAGAACATGCTGTTATCGAATTCGAGGTTCCGCGGCAAAGACAAATTCGACCGGAACTGGAACTGGTGATGAGGATCACTGCCAGCGCTGAACTGAGTTAGCACTCCTTTCGGGCTTAGTGCCTCATGCAACCAAGAGTAGCTGGCTGTCAACCTCCACCAATGGGTGAGGGAGTAGTTACTTGATAGCTCAAGTCCATGACTTCTGGCATTAAGGAAATTGTCAATGCGTAAAGGAAGAACCAGATGCACCGGCGACGGGGTCGTCTCCAGGAACGGCGGTTCCGCTTTTTCTCCCGTGATGTCGTGATAAATGTTGTAGAAAGCCGTCCAATCCAGCGAAAGGTTATGGGTAGCCTGTGTCCGGTAACCCAGTTCATAAGCCAACAACTGTCCTGACTTCAGTTCGCTATTTCCGAACAAGACCACGGCGCTCGGCATGCCTTGCGGACCGGGGAAAACCGTCTGAGTGATACGCGCCTGTTCCTCATAGCCGCTGGGAGTGCGCAGAGCGCGGGACACGGCGGCCCACAATGTGTGGCGAGCATGCGGCTGCCACCGCAAACGTACGCTCGGTTGAACCTGGAGGCTGGTGTACTCGTTGAATTCAAATTTCGAACCCAGCGTGAGCCATAGCCGTTTGGGGACCAACGAAATCTGGTCCTGTACAAATGCATTCAACAACTGGTCGAGATTGGTCGTGGGAGTCCACCACATAGCCCGGCTGGGACCCCACCACATCGTGGAGCTACCGCGCACATTTTCGCGTGTCGTGCGATAGCCGGCGCCCCACACTAGTTCTTGCCGTTTCCCTAAATGTGTCTGCAGCTGGAAGTCGACGTCGACAATGTCCTGGAGCAGTCTGGCCACCGGCATCGGACGGTTTACGTGATCGTAATAAACCTGCAGCATGCTCTCTGATCCGCCGGCAAACGCGTGCCGCCATTTCGCCAACAGGTCTCCTCCCTCAGTGTCCAAATTAACGTTCGAGACGGCGGAGAAAGGAGAGAGCAATTGAGGAATGAGGAAGGTCTGTTCCTCATTACCACGATAGATGTCTCCCGAAAAAACAAGAGAGTTGGCTTCGGATCGTTCCCAATCGGCCCGGAAGCCGCCCCGCGCCATGTCCCATGCGTCGAAAGCATCGGGGCCCGGCTCATGCAGACCAGGAGTCCGATCCTGGCGCGAATACTTTCCGAACAGACGATAGGCAAAAGCTTCGCCTCTTTTTCCTCCGTAGCGAGCCGCCCCGGAGCCATAACCCTGGGAACCTCCCTGAGTAGAAATCAATCCGCCGGCGGTGTGGCGTGCGCTCTTCGTGATGATGTTAATCACACCATTCACCGCGTTTGCGCCCCATAACGTGGCGCCCGGTCCGCGGATCACCTCAATCCGGTCTACGTCCTCCAACAGGGTGTCCTGCAGATCCCAAAAAACCCCGGAGAACGCCGGAGAGTAAACAGCACGCCCATCGATCAAAACCAGCAGCTGATTGGCATAGCGATAATTGAATCCCCGAATGCTGATGGCCCATGTGTAGCCGTTAATCTGCGCCACCTGCACTCCGGGGGCGAGGCGCAATGCTTCCGGAATGCTGTTCACTCCCGACCGCCGGATATCCTCCTGCGTAATCACATACACAGCCCCGGCCGTTTCTAAGAGTGCCTGCTGTCGTTTCGACACGGAAGTGACCTCGATATTCATCAGGTCTTCGAGGCTGAGTTGGGCAAGATCGGGTTGTTGTGCGAATCCAGCTACGCTCGTCAAAAGAAGTAGCGCCACCAGCGAGCGGAAGGGTGAAAGACGAAGCTTTTTTGCAGCGAAGCGTTTCCTGCCATGTGGATATCGTTTTGGGTTTTGCATCCTTAATCACTCTCCCGATTCCCAGGCCCTCCTTGAGGTATTTCTTATCTCACCTTGTCGAATGAACTAGGCGAGCAAGAAGTTATTGGCCCATACGAATGACCGGGATCGCCTGATTAGCTCGTATCTGAAGGATTTCATCGGCATACCAGGATGCAAACGTGACTTTTTTCATGGCAGGGCACCCGCAAATCAGGCATCAGCGAGGTAGATTTAAGCCTCGTACCTTCAACGTCTTCCGAGGTCAGGAATGGGACGGAGGAAAGGAACGAAAGGACGTGTCACGCTGCGCGGGAGCGTGATGCGAGGGAGGACCCGGCACCGTGAGCTAAACGCTTGAGCTCTAATGCATTCTTCGCCGCGAATCCGAACTGATCATTATCGAAGTAGAAGAAGACTTGCTGCAGATTCTTCTGCCATTGCTCTATCAGCTTTGCCCAACGACGCAGCTGTATTTTGCTGTAGTCCCCCTGATAAGCCTTTTCCCCCGGACCGTGTAGCCGCACGTAAGCAAAGTCCGCTGTAAGCTCGATGGGCGATTGATATCCGGCAATTTCAGTGATGCAGTAGGCAGCATTGTACTGGCGCAGCAAATTGTAAATCGCCGGATTGTTCCAGCTCGGATCCCGGAATTCAAAGGTATATTGATGTTCCCGGGGAAGAATTCGCAGGAGTTCCTCAAGGCGATCAGGATTCGCGTGCCACCGCGGAGGCAAGTGGAACAAAATCGGTCCCAGCTTGTGACCGAGTTTTTCGATTCGCGGCAGAAAATTCTTTACCGTGTTCTCCGGCTCCAGCAGCCGCTTGCGGTGCGTGATGTAGCGGCTGGCCTTCACTGCGAAGCAGAAGCCGGACGGCGTCTGTTCGTACCACATCTTTATGGCGTCATCGGTCGGCAGCCGGTAGAAACTGTTGTTGATCTCTACCGTGTCAAAGTGCTCCACGTACCAACGTAGCATTCTGTTGGCGACGAGATCTTTGGGATAGAAAGGTCCTCGCCAGTGCGCATAGTGCCAGCCTGAAGTGCCGATGTGGATTCGCATCTGGCTTTTCCCGCCCAATCCGGCTTAAGACCCTGAGGGGCTGGTCGCATTCACCAGCTTGGGCTTCTCTACCGGCGGCCTGGTAATTTCTTGCTCTACGCTCGGACGCTTGCGCCGGACAAAGGGCGGCAGCTTCACAGAATTCCCGATTTCCGCCGAACGGTACAGAGCCCGAATGATGCGAACGTCCGCTAATCCCTCCAACCCAGACGGTTCCGGATCCTTGTTGTTCAGAATACAGTCGGAAAAATAAACGAGTTCCGGGGCAAATTGGTCGCGCTTGGGGAACATACGACGGCCCTTCTTGCCGTCGATGGTTAACTCCATCTCCAATGCTTCGGCGAATTCATAAGCCGGATCGAGTCGCAGGCTCCCGTCCGTACCAACGACTTCGTAGGCAGAAACGTCAGCAGCACCGAAGCTGCAGGTGAACGCAGCCAGTTTCCCCTCAGAAAAGCGCAAAACCGCGGAAGCATTTTCCTCGACCTCCCGAAAGCGGGGGTCCCTGCCTTTATCGGTAAACGCAATGACTGCTTCCGGTTCTTCCCGGAACAGGTAGCGCGCCGCATTAATGCAGTAAATGCCGATGTCGTACAGCGTTCCGCCTCCCAACTTGCTCTGCAAACGGATGTCACCTTTCCTGACCTGTTGCGTGAATGTGGAATTAAAAACTCGTGGCTGGCCGATTTTTCCCGACTTCACGGCTTCCACGGCCGACAGATTGGCCTCTTCGAAGTGAAGCCGGTAAGCGATCATCAGCTTCACTTTGTTCTCCTCTGCAGCCTTAATCATGGCCTCGCATTCTTTTTCCGTGACCGCCATGGGTTTTTCGCAGAGCACATGTACCCCGGCGCGAGCTGCCCGTTCTGTGTATTCACGGTGCATATTGTTGGGTAGCGCGATATAGACCGCGTCGATTTCACCGCTCTTCAGGCACTCGTCGTATTCCTTGTAACTGTACGTGCGGGAAACGCCGTACAGGCGACTCAATTCCTTCAGCTTCT
>QIAS01000305.1:5791-8234 GCA_003225615.1 Acidobacteriota bacterium
CTGCGAGATGTATCCCAAGCCCACAACCGCGTAGCGAATTTTGCTCTGATCTGGCCGCCTGCTCTTTTGGTTTGACTGAATGCCGATGATTTTAGCCATGGAACTTCCTCACCTCCTAAGGCCGATATCTCAATATCTTCCATGTTCCGCGAACCGCAATCCGGGCCGGACTGTAGTTCACGCTTGAAATATCTGTATTCGATTTGTCGAGCTTGGACGGATTTTGTGGATGGAGGAGCACCGACTTGTCTGCGGCACCCTATGGTCGGTTTCTGTCGATTGTGCGGTGAGCGGCCACCTCTCCATTGCCCGGTACAGCAACTCGGTCCCAAAGCTACATGGAAAACTTGATTCCAAGTTCTACGCAAATCACGTTGAATATCCCAGTCTTTACGCTAGTTAGCGTGCAGCAACTCTGAGTCGGGAGCATTGGTCATGGCGGGCAAGAATACAGCTGTATTCGGAATCTACCCTCAGCAAGAGAATTTCGAGAAAGGCCTTTACGAACTGAAGAACTCGGGATTTCGCCACGAAGACATTTCGGTGCTCGTGCCGGAGAACCTTGGCTCAAAGGAGATTGCCACCGAAAAGGCGACCAAGGCGCCCGAGGGCGTAACCGCTGGCGCTACGTCCGGGGCGTTGCTAGGCGGAGTACTTGGCTGGCTGGTCGGCATTGGCATGATTGCCATCCCCGGCGTAGGTCCCTTGCTGGCGGCCGGTCCAATTGTTGCCGCGCTAGCCGGTTTAGGAGTGGGTGGAGCAGTAGGCGGCCTGACCGGAGCCCTGATCGGCATGGGCATCCCGGAATACGAAGCCAAACGTTACGATGGCCGCATCCGCAAGGGAGGCATTCTGCTCTCTGTGCATTGTGATGACTCGGAATGGACAAAGCGGGCAAAAGAGATCATGGAACGGAGCGGAGCCGAGGACATTTCTTCTACCGGAGAAGCGGCCGGCGATTTCGCCAAAAGCGATCGTCCCCAGCCAGCCACTGGTACGGACGGCGATTAGTTGTCACAAAAATTCCCGCGCATCGCGCAATAACGTGATCGCGGACTTCCAGGAGAAAAAAACGAGTGTATACGATTCTGATTATCATTCTCATCTTGCTGCTGATTGGTGCTTTGCCAACCTGGCCGTATAGCACTGGCTGGGGCTATTACCCAAGTGGCGGATTGGGTTTGGTTCTCATCATCATCCTCATCCTTGCCCTGATGGGCAGGGCTTAGAAGATCCTTCGCTTCACCGGATTTCGAAAGCCCATGGTCCCTGCGGTCATCTTCGACGTTGATGGAACGCTGGTGGATTCCGTGGACCTCCACGCGCAGGCCTGGCACGAAGCCTTCCTGCGCTTCGGCTACGACATTCCAGTCGAAAAAATTCGCTCACAAATCGGCAAAGGCGGAGACAAGCTGATGCCAGTTTTCTTGCCAGAGAAGGACTTGGAAGAGAAGGGCAAGGAGATTGAGAAATTTCGTGGAGAACTCTTTCAACGAGAGTATATGTCGCGAGTTCGAAGCTTCCCCAAAGTGCGAGAGTTATTTCTCAAAATAAGATCTGAAGGGCAAAAAGTCGCGCTAGCATCCTCCGCTAAGAAAGATGAAGTCACCGCTCTAAAGCGGATCGCGCAAATCGAAGATTTGGTGAGCTGCGAAACTTCCGCCGATGATATCGACTCCTCCAAGCCCGATCCCGATGTATTCCAAGCGGCGCTGCAATGCCTCAAATGCATAAAGCCGGACGAAGCTGTTACCGTGGGTGACACCCTTTACGACGCCGAAGCCGCCCGCAAAGCTGGCATCCGCGGCGTAGGTTTGCTTTGCGGAGGCTTCCCGGAGGAAGACCTCAGGGCCGCAGGCTGCATCGCGATTTATCGCGATCCCGCTGATTTGTTAGCCAACTATGACAAGAGCCCTCTGGCTCCTCGTGAGATTTCTGCCGATGAGCCGAAAGTGGCCTAGTATCCGTGATTGATAAACTACTCTGAATTCAACAACAGCGGCATACCGGTGGTCCCCAGAAAGCCGGTACGGTCGTCGCGCACAGCTAGGCGAATCTGGTAGCGGCCGGGCGGGAGTTCGAGCTGCGTGTGAAAAGGCAGGCCCTGTTGCCGGAGAGCTGCGTACTCCTCAGGCTTGATCGCGGCTTTCAATTTGATGTCCGTGTGTCCTGCCAGCTTGCCATCCGGAGCAAAGGCTGCAACATGAAATTCCACATCGTATGCCCGTTTGCCGTCCTTATCCTGAGGCGCCGACAGGGTGCTCATGTCTACGAGAAAGTCCACTGCCACTTCCTGCTTTCCATTGCGAGCGGGCGGACTCACCTTCGCGTCGAAGACGACCAGCGTTGCATCCGGGGACGAGGGATCCAACGCTGAAACTATGTCCGCAGTCTGCTCAGCTTGCTGCTCCTTGGCTTCAAGCGGAGCGGCGTAATAGCCCTG
>QIAS01000558.1 GCA_003225615.1 Acidobacteriota bacterium
TCTTACAGCATCATCAGCAACTCGGAGATCGGCAATGGTGTGGTGATTCGCCCTGGCTCAGTTCTGGACGGCGCCCGTGTAGCCGACGCAGCAGTTATCGGCCCCTATTCTCATCTCAGAGCGGGTAGCGAGATCGGGGAAGGCGCACACGTAGGCAATTTCGTCGAAACCAAGAAGATAAAAATGGGAAAAGGCTCCAAGGCGAATCACTTGACCTACCTGGGAGATACCGAGATCGGAGAAGGAGTAAACGTTGGAGCCGGCACCATTACCTGCAACTATGACGGAGTAAACAAACATAAAACAGTGATTGACGATGGAGCTTTCATCGGAAGCGACGCGACTCTGGTCGCTCCAGTCCGCATAGGCAAAGGAGCATATGTAGCGGCTGGCTCCTGCATCACGGACAGTGTTCCCCCAGATTCCCTCGCCATCGGCCGGGCCAAACAAGTCGTGAAAGAAGGTTGGGCGAATACAAAGCGGCAGGAACGTGCCGCAGCCAAGAGCCAATAGGCTCACCACAAAGCAAAAAGGCACGGAGAAATTTCTCCGTGCCTTTTGAATTTCTTCACGCCCTAGTGCGACACCGCTGCAAACAATTCACAATGTAACAGCGCCTGGAACCGCTTATCGTCCGTCTTAAAGTGCAATTGTAAATTCGAGCTGTCCGAATCCACCGTTACGCTATCCAAGGCCATCTTCTCCGTGGGCGTAGCATTCATCTTCTTGTACATCATGCCCGCCTTCACCAGCGAAGAAAGGGTAGCCGCAGTCATCGAATCCGAGGTGAGCACGCTCAGATCGAAATTCACGCCGTTCTGGAAATTCATCGTATAACGTGAAGCCAGCAAACGTTTTTTAACCGTCTCATAATCAGCGATCTTGGAAGCGTCTCCCAAGGCCGAGCGCATCATGGTCTGCGTGCCCTGCTGGTCCAGAATGCTCCATACCGGCGCCGAATCCACCGCCGACATCATGTCCGCCATCGTGGAATTAGAATCCAGATTGCTTGTATACCCGTCACGCGCGTCCAAGGCACCCTGAATCGAGGTCTGGTTGCCAAACAGCAGTGTGAAGTCATCCAGAAAAGTCATCAGCATGCCGTTCCCCATGGGGTACAGAGGAGCGTTGTGGTAACGCGTGGGCTTGATTTTTTTGAGAGTCATGCGCTTCATAACTGCCTTGTAAGGAAATTGCCCCTGCGCCACACCCACCACCTGGATACCAGTCTTACCGGCCCGGTAAGCGGCAAATGTAAGCTGCTCGAGTTCCTTATCGGTGTCGATTCCCACGCCCTTCAGCGCGCCCTCGAACTCTTTCAGGCTGTCCGGCAAAACCTGCTGCTTGAGGGCCTGTGCGGTGTCTGAGTTCTTCAGAGCCCGGTAGTCCACCGAAATCACCTGCTGCAGTTCTGCAGGAATGACCGCTCGCGAATTTGTGCCCAGCGGCATGGCCCAAGCCGCCGCACTCACAAACAACAAAATGCCACAATACCAACTCTTCATGGATACCTCATTGGGGTACAAGTACTTGGATGCCGCCTGCGGCCTTCCAGTTCATTGTAAGGAATACCTCATTGTAAGCCAGAGCGGCGCTTTCCGGGACACACGAAAGTTCTATCAGGGCTTGTTAGCCTGGGCACCCGTAACTTTGTTCCTGGCTCGGCAAGGCTCCTTAGAGGAATTCTTGTCGAGCGTCTCGACCCTTCTGTCGAGCTTCTCGAGGTTTTTGTCGAGCATTCCTAACCACTGTCCCGGCGTAACCCGCTCTGCCTGACGACTTTTCAATTCGGCTCCGCTGCGGACCGGCGGCCCTGATGCACCCGAAGAATCAATCTCCAGGTACGTTCCGCCCAGCACCCCGGTGGTCTGCGTTGTCGTGATACTGTCTCCCGGAACTTTCAATTCATAAGGCGTGGTGAGTGCCATCTCGATGAACGCCGGACAATCGTGATTCTCCGGCTGAGCTCGTACCTTCCGTATCCGCCCGACCTGCACACCCGCGATGCGAACCTCCGCACCAGCCTGGAGTCCACCAGCATCACGAAAACAAGTCGTCAGCACAAGTTGCGAGTAGAAGAGTCTCGAGGCTGGCCAAGCCAGAATTTGATCCCGAGCACGGCCAATCTCCAACGCTTGGGTGCTGACCGCACATTGCTGCTCCCGCCATCTTCCTTCAATGTGTTCATGTTCACACTTCGGTCATTCGGGAAAAGATTGCGCCCTTAGCTCTTCACCGCTTCCGCCCTCTTCCGCGTCTCTGTGACGAACGCCTCATCTTTCAAAGATTGCAGATTAATTTCCACGTTCGCCAACGCGCCGGTAATCGCCGCTTCCGCCAAGGCAATGCTGGTGGCCAGATCCGAACTCATGTTGGGATTGGTGATCGGCCCCAGTTTCTCGGCTATTTCCGCCACCTCCCTTGCCCGCTCCGCAACTCCTAACGGCACCGCTGTCGCGCCGCGCAGCGCCGCATTGATCGTCGCACCACCGTTGGCCGAATCTTTGGCTTGCTTGTAAGCTTTCATGACTGCGTTGTAAGACTCCGCATCCGCGTCAATCGAAGCTTTCAGCTCCTCCCGCAATTGTGAAAGCCGCGCAACCGCCTCGCTCAGTTCCCGC
>QIAS01000552.1:0-1575 GCA_003225615.1 Acidobacteriota bacterium
TACTCTCGGGCGAGCAGATCGAACGCGAGACGGATGCCCCCGAACAGCCCGTTGTGGTTTGAATCGACCTGGATCTTCCGATTCGAACAAAAAGCCTCGCCAAAAAACGAGGCCTTTGCTGCCGCAAATTTCCGCTGCTTACGCTTTTCCCACTTCCAATGGCTCGATCATCACGAACTTGCCCATCGAACCTTTATCCATGAACTTGATGCGCCCACTGATTTTCGCGAAGAGCGTGTCATCCTTGCCGCGCCCCACGTTCAGCCCCGGCTTCACCCGCGTTCCGCGTTGCCGCACGATGATCGTCCCACCGGGCACCACCTGCCCACCAAAGGCCTTGAATCCCAACCGCTGTGAGTTAGAATCCCGCCCGTTTCGCGAACTGCCTAGTCCTTTTTTATGTGCCATGATCCAATTCTCGATTCTAAGTAGCTTTAGCTCTCAGCTGTCAGTAATTACTTCTTCTTTCCTGCAGACTTCTTTGATGCAGGTTTCTTTGCAGCCTTCTTCTTCGCCGGAGCCGTCGCCGCCGCCTTTACCTCTTCAGCTTCAGCAGCCTCGGGAGCCGCTTTCTTCTTCGGCTTAACTTCCTTTTTGGGCAATTCGGGAGCTGTAAACGACTGCCCATCAAACGCGATCTCGGTGATCCGCACCGCCGTAAACGGCTGCCGGTGCCCCCGCAATTTTTTGTATTGCTTTTTCCGTTTGTAGTGAAAGACAAGAATCTTGTCCGCGCGTCCTTCCTCCACCACCTGACCGACAACCCGCGCCTGCGACTGCGGCCGCGCGATCTCGCCTTCTTTACCCGACACAGCCAGCACGTCGCCAAATTGTACGGTACCGTTGTCGGAGCCCGTTTTTTCCACCCGAATCACATCCCCGGGCGCCACCCGGTACTGCTTGCCGCCGGCGCGGATGACCGCGTACATACTCGTGCCTCCATGAGAAGTTCCCCGGGCGCACACCCGCGCCGCCGTGGGACCTGCTGTTTTTCCTATGCTTGCTGTTCTTCCGCAGCGGCTCTTAGTCCGAGAATGCGGGCGGCCCAGAACGGGTCCGCAGGTACAGGCAAACTCAATCATTTTAACGTGCACGGCGGAAGTCGGTCAAACCAAACCCGCCAACCGAGAATCGCTTTCCTTCGTGAACCTTAGTGTCCTTGGTGGTAGTGCCCTTGGTGGTTTGCTCTGTCCTATGCGACAATCTCACCCCGACCGCGGAGGAACGCCCGTGCGCAACCGACTTTTAACTCTGTTGATCTGCATCCTCGTACTCGGCCTTTCCAGTTTTGCGCAATCAAAGAAGCCGGCCAAGAAAGCCGCCGCCGCTGGCGTCCCTGACAAAGCCTACCTGCAGAAAATCTGGGACGGCTGGAGCACCCTCGACCCCGCCAACACTGCCCAGTACTACGCCAAGGGCGATCACACTTTCTTCGACATCGCGCCTCTGAAGTACAACAATTGGAACGAATATCAGGCCGGAGTCACCAAGGTCCTGGCCGATTACAAATCCGCCAAGTTCACCGTCAACGACGACGCTCAGATTCACCCCGCCGGTCAATACACGTGGGCCACG
>QIAS01000552.1:1745-2424 GCA_003225615.1 Acidobacteriota bacterium
TGGGTTGATCACATAAATCCGTTCACACACATCAAGACAGCTAACATCTCTGCCGGATCACCGATCTATTTTCCAGGGAATTGCCATGAAACGAATTTTGGAAGTATGCAGCCTGGCTCTGATCCTGCTTTGCGCAGTCGCTGCACAACAAACCGGCACCAACTCCGCGGCACCACCTGATCCCTGCACCGCACCCGAGCAAAAGCAGTTCGATTTCTGGGTCGGCGCATGGGATCTCACCTGGCCCGGAGAAAAAGAGCATGAAGTTGCCCACGGCACGAACCGCATCAAGCGCGTCCTGGATAGCTGCATTGTCGAGGAGAACTTCGATGGTGGAGACGCCATGCCCCTGCGCGGAATTAGCGTCTCAGTCTTCGACACTCGATCAGCCAAATGGAAACAGACATGGGTAGACAACGAGGGCGGTTACCTGGACTTCGTCGGCGATTTCAAAGATGGCCAGATGATCCTCTCCCGGCAGGCCACCCGGAGTGATGGCACAAAAGTTCTGCAAAGAATGGTCTGGAAAGATATTCAGCCCAATGAGTTCGATTGGTCTTGGGAAAGCTCCAAAGACGGCGGCAAAACCTGGCAGGTACTCTGGCCCATTCACTACAAACGTCAGAATTCGTGACAATTACGCAAGCTCTCTCCTTGTAAAAGCAATCTTTACGCTTCA
>QIAS01000552.1:2454-3093 GCA_003225615.1 Acidobacteriota bacterium
CCTACGTCACAGCCCCCCTGTGACAAGCCATTTAGCCTATCCCTAGTAGGGGAATCATGGCCACGCACTCTCATACTGAATTCATTCCGCAAATTCCTCCGTCGACCGCTCAAGAACAGCTCGTCCCGGCCCATGCACAATCAAAGCGCTCCAGTCCGAAAAAGAAATTAATCCGTCGCGCCGCCCGCGACTACTCCCAGGCTCTGCGCCGCAGTTTCCAATTCGCCTTTCTGCTTCTGAACGTCTACCTGGGAACGACCTTTTACCTCTGGGTGCGTCATTTTGAAGCTCAAAATGGGTACGCCGCCGGAGCCCGTCCCGCGGGCGTTGAGGGTTGGCTCCCCATCGCGGGCATGATGAACTTCAAATACTGGTTGCTGACCGGGCACGTCCCCGCGATGCATCCCGCTGCCATGTTCCTGCTGATTACGTTTCTCTCGATCGCATTCCTGTTTCGCAAGGCATTCTGCAGTTGGCTGTGTCCGGTGGGCACGCTATCAGAATACTTATGGCAAGCCGGCCGAAAGCTTTTCCGTCGTAACTTCCTGCTGCCACGCTGGCTCGATATCCCGTTGCGCGGCCTGAAATATCTGCTGCTGGGATTCTTTGTCTGGGCAGTCTCCACCATGTCTGCCGACG
>QIAS01000552.1:3157-3704 GCA_003225615.1 Acidobacteriota bacterium
GCAGTTCTAGCCCTGGCTTCCGTATTCGTGCAGAATTTCTGGTGCCGTTATCTGTGTCCATACGGCGCGTTGCTCGGCCTGACGTCGTTCTTCAGCCCACTACGCATTCGTCGCGAATCTTCCACCTGCATTGATTGTGCAAAGTGCGCTAAGGCGTGTCCCTCGGCCCTGCCCGTAGACAAGCTGGTAAGCATCAAATCCGCCGAATGCACCGGCTGCCTGGAGTGCATCGCCGTATGCCCTGCCGAAGGAGCGTTGCAGATAGCGCTGCCGCCAATGACTATCGGGAGACGGGACTCGCGCCCGCGTAAAGTTTCATCCTGGGCCATGGCCGCCGGAATCGCCGCCCTATTCTTTGGAATTGTTGGCTTCGCGAAAACTGCAGGCTACTGGCAAACTCATGTCCCCAACTACGTCTACCGGCAACTGGTGCCCAACGCGAACCAGGCCACCCACCCCATGCCCGGAGACCCCTCACTCCGCTAAACTAGGAACTCCATAAGAAAAGGGCGCGATCGCTCGCGCCCACTTGTCGCTTCTAATATCG
>QIAS01000306.1:0-3775 GCA_003225615.1 Acidobacteriota bacterium
AGAGCTTCCTGGGCTGCTTGTTCTCCGTACAACCTTGCCAAGCCCCAGTGTGAGTAGGGACCGCCAGCGGACCGCAGACTGGATAAATACTGAAGTTTTCCCAGCATGCCCGCAACCGCCCGCAAGGTAGTACTTGTCAGATCGTCGAACGGTGAATTTAATCTCATTCTGTTACGGTTTCCGAAAAACGAATTATTGCCGCACGTTGTGACGAACACGCCCTCGCGCATGCACATTATCATGCGGGAGCAAAGTTGAAAAGAAAGTGTACGCAGGAAACGCAGATTACTTTAGTCGGATTGTAGGGCCGGGAAAAATGCGATATAGTGCGCGCCAGTGGCGTATTCCGCGGGTGGAGCGGCGCCGTCACAGGATTGCAGTGCCATGACACTGTCGGTCATCTTCGTCGTCATTGCTTTGCTAGTCGTTGTGTCCCTGTGGCGCATCGCATACAGCCACAAGAATGTAGTCCAAAACTCCGCTGAACTTACTGGAAGACTTAGAGCCGTAGACTTGCAAGCTTTCCAGAATCTTGTTAAGACGTAACCTCACACCGCGGGTTTTTCGCAAGCTGCAGCGCCTTCGACTAAGAGCCGCAATTGGGTACGTGGGAGGTGTAGCGGCGAACGCAGTGATCCTGTTGCGTCTGGGCGAGTGGGCAGCAGATAGCCCGGATGCGGAGGTCGTCAGGGCGGGGCACGAACTGGCAGAAGCTGCGTCACGCTTGCGAGTGTATTCCCTTTTGGTTTTAGTGAAGTTGTATATGGGCGTGCTGTTGCCGGGCTTACCGCTCTCTCCCCGCGGGATTGCACAGCAATATGGAGATCTCGGCAGACTTATAAGTCGTTTGAACCGGCTACAAGCTCCCAACGGTGCTTCGCGTATACCGGCTATCCTCTGAACCGGCTCCTTTCGCGATGGTTTCCGGCGCGGACGGCCGAGGCGGCTGTCGCCACCTAATCTTGGCCGCACCTAAGCTGTTCCTTGCCGTCTGCAGGGTCAATTTGACACAGGAGGAGGGTGCGGAACAGCGCTCGCCTCAATCAACTTTTGCAACGGCGAGACGACCATCAGCAGAAGTTGCGCTTTCTGTTTCGCGGCTTGCTCCAGTAGCGCGCGCTGTTGGGTGGTCCACGCGTCGGGCGGCCGCTGGCCACTTTCCATGTAATCCATAGCCGTCAAAGCGACAGCGCTAATCGCGGCAAGGTCCTGAGAAACAGGAGCAACTTCTTTCAGCAAGAAGGACCTATCCAGCATCGTCTGAAGATGCGTCTGGCTGTCGCGCCACCGAATCAGGGCTGAGCGAATCTGGGATTTCGTTTCGGGCGTAGTGGACTGTCCGGAGACGAATGAGTTTACGAGATTAGTAAAATTACGGGCGGTGTCGCTTTCCGGTCGGGCAGCGTCGACAAGCCTGTTCAGGGGGGTGGCACTCGTCGGAACCGCAGGAGCGGTCTCTTCACGAGTGTAGTCCTTGACGGGTTCGACCACATCGGCAAGCGTGCGCACCGGCGCAATGTCAGTCGTACCGGCGATTCGGCGCAGCATGGGCTCGTAATTGGAATTATGGGTAAGGCCTAGCCAATCCAACTCGCCACTCATGGTGGCAAGCCGCTGATACATCGAGTTGATATCCTGCACCTCCTGGGGCGACCAGAGGCGCTCGGCAATGGCGGCAGTTCGTGGCCAGATCCGCGAATCAATATTCTCAGGTGAGACGTATTCGGACCACATGCAGGCTTCGCCGCCCAAGATGCGCTGGCTCTCCTCGGGGCTGAGCGCGGCGGCAGCATCGGCCATCGGATCGACCGCGTAATGCCGCCATGCCGGCCACATCAAGTCAATGTAATAGCCGTATGACAAGAGTCCACGATACCCTTGTCTTGCGGCGACGGCGAGGGACTGTTGACCTCGCCAGGACTGAATGACTATGTCCTTCGGCAAATCTGGGTCGAGGATTTCGTCCCAGCCGATCATAATTTTCTTGTGCTTGGTGACGATCTGCTGCACGCGCTTGTTGAAATAAGCCTGCAAATCCTGGTTGCTCTTGAGCCCGTGAGTGCGCTTGAACTCCTGAATTTTAGGATTGGCGTCCCATTGCTTCCCATTGACCTCGTCGCCGCCTATATGAAAAAAGCGGTCAGGAAAGAGCTTGGCCATCTCCCCGATGAATTCGTCGAGGAACTTGTAGGATCGCTCCTGGGTAGGGTCCATGGCGGGGTCAAAGACGCCCCATTTGCGCTCGATCTGGTACGGGCCTGGAGCGCTCGCCAGTTCCGGGTAGCCGGCGAACCAGGCGGTGCTGTGTCCCGGCATATCGAATTCTGGGACAACGCGGATGCCGCGATCGCGGGCGTATGCGATCAGACTGCGGACTTCGTCCTGAGAGTAGTAATGTCCATCCGAGCCCATCTCATATAGCTTGGGAAATCTCTTGCTTTCGATGCGGAAGCCCTGATTGTCAGATAAGTGCCAGTGGAAGACGTTCATCTTCACGGCCGCCATGCCGTCGAGATTTCGCTTGAGCACATCCAGCGGAATGAAATGACGGCTGACGTCGATCATGAGGCCGCGCCAGGGAAAACGTGGCTTGTCGTGGATTGTGACAACCGGGGCCGCGAATCCATCCGCAGTGGGCCGTACCAACTGGAGGAAGGTTTGGAGTCCGCGCATCGCCCCCAAACCTGTGGGGGCGCTCAGTTGTGCCCCGGAAGTCTTCACTTCCAAGCTGTAGGACTCGTCCTCCCCAAGCTCCTGAACTTGTTTAGCGGGCTGCTCGGTGTGAATAACCAGACTCGCTTTGGCAGGATCGCTGAATTTGTTGTCTAAAAGAATTCCGGTTTTTCGGGAAAGCACAGCGAAAAAATTCTGCGCCGCGTGCTGCAATTGTTCGTCATGCGGGCCGGTGAGTGCAGCGGAGAATGACTCATGAATCAGGAGTTGGCCCGTTCCGAACTGCAGACTGACTGGTACGGGCATAAGATTGGTCGGCGGCAACGAGGAGGTCTGAGCCGAAGATGCAAGTGCGAGCGCAAAAAGGACACACAATAAGCGCATGGATAACTTCCTTATGGAGCCAGTGAGGATAGAGGAAGTTTAAGCTGCCGGCAATGTGCGAAATTCCTACCCTCAGTGGAACGACTTCTTCATGCCCGACAGACTTGCCAATGAACGGGTAAGGCGGGGGCAAACTTTCTAACGCTTCCCGAAGACAAGGAAAATTACATAAAACAGCTGCAGTATGGAGACGGCAACCATCACATAACCCGCAATCTCCATTTTTCTCCCCAACTCTCTTGTACTTCTTAACGATTCGGAGATGTCGGTGGCTGCTGTGAGCAACTTGTCGGTTGAGGCGTCCAAGTGCTCGGTGGAAACTCTCATTTTGTCGAGGACGCGGGAAGTGTCTACCAGGGCAGTCGCCATACGTTCACTGTTGCGAACGTCCAGCTCGGTCTTGCAAGCGGACCACCAGGGGCTACCGGGAGGGTTGTCATACATCCGCTGGCGAATCTCGTCATAGGAGCGGTTTTTTAATAATTGCACGAGCGCTTGCACTGTGCTGGCCGCGCGAATGTTGTCGGTGAGTGTTGACATGCGGGTGCCGCTTATCTCAACGGGTGAATGTAAAACAAGTAGAAGATGCTGCCCAAGCAAAGTACTCCTACAGTAAGCAAACCGAGAATTACACGAGAAAGCGGCTTTTGTGGAGACTCATCCTGCAGGAGCGCGGCCCGGTATTTCTCAATCCATTCCTGTTCGCTACTTTTCTGTC
>QIAS01000306.1:3830-9330 GCA_003225615.1 Acidobacteriota bacterium
TCGCGCAGGGCCAGAAAGCGGAAGGGTTGCTGTCCCCAGGTGAGGGGCGCCAACATTTCCGCAGCGCCTAGCACTGGTCCACGATCGGTCAGGAACATTACTTTGACTTGGGAACCCTTGTCCAGAGGTTTGGGGACTGAGAGCAGGCCTCCCGTCATCGAAACGATCTGCAGTTGCCCGGTGGCGCGACGGCCGTCTTGAAAACGTAGAACCGCAGGCGTGCTCTCGGCAAAACGTACCCGCGTGGGGCGAGAACCCGTGTGTAATGATTGGGGGAGGGTGTCCATACGGGATTAAGTATCTTATGTGTTCACAAAGACTTGGAGATTACGGAAGGCCTTGTACGAGTGCTGGGTTTTAGGGTCGCCAGAGGGGTAGTTTAGGCAATTCTGGCTTTTGGGCGATTTTGCGAGCGCTTCTTAAGGCCTTTAACGCAAACGACGCGAAGCTATTACGAAGACGCAAACTTTGCATTGCTAGTGTCTTATGATGTGAAGTGTGCTGGAAAAAATTCGTCGGGAGAGATGAGTGGGATTCGAACAATCGAAGTGGGTGTGGATGAATGGTGAACTGGTTGCATGGGAACGAGCTAACCTGCACGTTTCTGCGCATGCGCTGCATTACGGAACGGCGATTTTTGAGGGTATTCGTTGCTATGACACGGACCGGGGGCCGGCGATTTTTCGGCTGCGTGAGCACCTTAATCGTATGTATTCCTCGGCCGCGGTTTATGGTCTGAAAATTCCCTACACGCAGGCGCAGATGTGTGAGGCCTGCTGCTCAGTGGTGCGACGGAACGGCTTCAGCAGTTGCTACGTGCGTCCCATCTGTTATTACGGGAGTGCGACGCTGGGGCTTGTGCCGGATCCGTGCCCGCCGCAGACGGCGGTTCTGGCGTGGCCTTGGGGACTACTGCATGGGGCGGAGTCTTTGGAGAAGGGAGTACGTATTACAGTTTCGCCGTGGCTAAAGTTTGATTCGCGGATGATGCCGGCTACGGCCAAGGCTAGCGGACAGTACTTAAACTCTATCCTTGCAGTTCGTGATGCGAAAAAGCGTGGCTTCGATGAGGCAGTGCTGCTGAGTGTAGATGGGTTCATCACGGAAGGGCCGGGGGAGAACCTGTTTTTGGTGAAGGAAGGCAAGCTCTTTACCAATGACGAGCGGCAGCCGATCCTGATGGGAATTACACGGCAGACGGTGCTTGAGCTGGCACAAGAACTTGGGATAGAAGTTTCTATCCGGGAGATGCGTTTGGAGGATCTGTTCTCGGCGGATGAGGCTTTCTTCACGGGAACGGCGGCGGAAGTTGCGCCTATTCGCCAAGTGGATGATATGACTATTGGCAAAGGTGCGCGGGGTCCGGTGACTGCAAAGTTGCAGAGTGCATACTTGGATGTGACTACGGGGCGGGATCCGAAACATCAGGATTGGTTGCACAGTGTGGGAGTTGGGAAGTAAGTGGGGTTCTTCCCTTAGATCTTGGCCGTATTCCCTTACTTGGTTCTGAGGTGCTGCTGAGCGGACAAGAGCGTCCGCTCCACACGGCTAGAGGACTCTTTCGTGGGCGTATCCGGCAGCTCCGAGAGCGGAGAGCAGTTCGGCAATGTGGTCGGGGCCGCGGGTTTCCATGGTGATGTCGATGGCGGTGTCTCCGAGGTTCACGCCGTAGTAGGCCCGGTCATATGAAGTCTCCACGATGTTGGCACGGTGCTGGGCGAGGATTCCGGTCAGCTTGTGCAGGGCTCCGGGATAATCGGGCAGATGGACGCGAAGCCGGACCAGACGGCCGTCTTTCACCAACCCGCGCTCAATAATGCGCGACAGCAGGGTGACGTCAATATTTCCGCCGCATATCAGGACCGCGACCTTCCTTCCAGCTAACTGCAACTTGTGATTGAGAAGAGCTGCGATAGCGGCGGCGCCCGCGCCTTCGGCTAAAGTTTTTTCGCGCTCCAGGAGCAGGAGGATCGCGTTGGCGATTTCTTCCTCATCCACGGTCACGATGTCGTCCACGTATTTTTGAATCAGCGGTAAAGTGCGATCGCCGGCGCGGCGCACCGCAATTCCGTCCGCAATGGTGGCGGCGGGACTCAGTGTTACCGGATGGCCCTCGGCTATGGCAACTTTCATGGATGGAAGTCTGGCGGGCTGTACTCCGAAGATTTCGACTTTTGGATTCGTCTCCTTGACCGCGCAAGCGATGCCGCCGATCAGCCCACCTCCGCCGATGGGCGCGACAATGACTTCGATTTCCGGCTGTTGCTGGAGGATTTCGAGTCCGAGAGTTCCCTGCCCAGCGATGACGGCGTCGTCATCAAAGGCGTGTACTAACGTCAGATGATCGCGGCGGCTGCGCTGAAGCGCCTCTTCGTAGGCTTCGTCGTAGTTTGCTCCGTGAAGAATTACGTCCGCGCCATAGCCTCGAGTGGCGGAGACTTTGGTCAGCGGCGTGGTGAGCGGCATGCAAATTTGGGCGCGAATTCCGTGGCGGCCGGCGTGGTAAGCGACTCCTTGGGCGTGGTTGCCGGCAGAAGCCGCGATAACGCCTCGAGCGCGCTCGTCGTTGCTGAGAGTGAGCA
This sequence comes from Acidobacteriota bacterium, assembly GCA_003225615.1. GTDB lineage: Bacteria > Acidobacteriota > Terriglobia > Terriglobales > Acidobacteriaceae > QIAS01. The sequence goes on from QIAS01000306.1 coordinate 6,413, forward strand.
GTTTATTTAATGCGCCGCGCTCTTTGAAGGCGCCGGTTCTCTGCTGATTGTCGAGCTTGAGGAAAATGGAGTTGCCGGTCAGGCGCGAGAAGGTTTCAGAGCGGGCGCAGGGCGAAAGATAAATGGAGTCACGAATACGGCCCAGGGCGGCTTTGACGTCCGAGAGAGCAATCATTCTGGTGATAGCTGGAGCGGTGGTCATTGCGAAATATCTTACCTGATAGCGATTGGAAGGCGCGGAAGAACAGGCCTCGACACGGTTCCTTATGTAGCCAGTTGTACCGAAATCGAGGGCGAGACCGGTTTGATGGCAGCTGTCTCTCTTAGATATCGGTCGACGCATTCCGCGACTTTGCGACCTTCTGAAATCGCCCACACTACTAGAGACTGCCCACGGCGCATGTCTCCGGCTGCGAAGACTCCAGGGACCGACGACATATAGTTCTGATTCGTTGCGATATTACCGCGAGCATCGAGCGTTACTCCCAATTGCTCGATCATCCCATTGCGCACAGGACCGAGAAAGCCCATGGCGATTAGAACCAGATCAGCTTCAATGGTGAAGTGGGTGCCGGGTATGGGCTCGAACTTGGGCGGAGGTCCGACGCGGACAGCATGTAACGCTTGCACGTTCCCCTCGGAATCGCCGGTGAATTTTGTGGTGGCGATACTCCAGTCGCGAACGCCGCCTTCTTCGTGCGCGGCTTCGGTGCGCAGTTGCATCGGCCAGAGCGGCCAGGGAGTCTGTGGCGAGCGCTCGTCAGGCGGCATGGGCATGATCTCGAATTGGTGCACGGAACGCGGCTTCTGGCGATGGCAGGTGCCCAGGCAATCGGCTCCGGTGTCGCCGCCGCCGATAATCACTACCCGCTTGTCGGTCGCAAAAATCTCTGTCGCTGGATCGACCCTGTCGCCAAGACATCTCTTGTTTTGTTGTGGGAGAAACTCCATGGCGAAGTGGATGCCCTTCAACTCGCGTCCAGGTACTTGCAAATCGCGGGGGCACTCGGCGCCTCCGGCAAGGACCATGACGTCGAATTCGCGCTCCAGGTCTTCGACCGGCACGCCTTTGCCGACGTGGGCTTTGGTGATGAATTGCACGCCCTCGGCTGACATCTGCTCGAGGCGACGATCAATGATGTTCTTCTCCAGCTTGAATTGCGGGATACCGTAGCGCAAGAGTCCGCCGATGCGGTCGGATTTTTCGTAAACAGAAACCCAGTGTCCCGCGCGGCATAGCTGTTGGGCGGCGGCCAGTCCGGCAGGTCCCGAGCCGACTACGGCAACTTTCTTGCCGGTGCGGAATTTTGGCGGCTCTGGCCGAATCCAGCCTTCTTTGAATCCGCGCTCTACGATGCTTTTTTCGATTTGTTTAATCGTGACGGGCGGCTGGTTGATGCCAAGCACGCAGGCCGCCTCACACGGGGCGGGACAAATGCGTCCCGTGAACTCGGGGAAATTGTTGGTTGCGTGCAACTGCCGGACAGCTTCTTTCCAGCGGCCGTGGTACACGAGATCGTTCCAGTCGGGAATGATGTTGTTGAGGGGACATCCGGTGTGGCAGAAGGGCACGCCGCAATCCATGCAGCGCGCGCCCTGTTCGCGAAGTTTTTGCTCAGGAAAGTCCACGTAGATCTCGAACCAATCATTGACGCGCTGCGTGACTGCGCGGCGCTGCGAGAGTTCGCGCGGATATTCCATGAAGCCGGTGGTCTTACCCATGTTGCACCTGCTCGGCGGCTGCAACTAGCGGCAATGGGTGACCTGGGATGTAGGGCTGGGGGCTGCGGCTCACCCCGAGAACGCGTTTGAATTCGTGTGGAAATACTTTGATGAAGCGTGGCAGCATTTCTGACCAGTTGTCGAGAATCCATCCGGCACGGCGGCTTTCTGTCAACTGCAAATGGCGAGTGACCAGGTCTCTCACGATTTGCACGTCTTGCGCTTCGATTACTGGTTCGAGATCGACTGAGGTCAGATTGCAGCGCTTTTCGGTGAAGTCGAAGCGCTCGTCAAAGACGTACGCGATTCCGCCACTCATGCCGGCGGCAAAATTCCGGCCACACGATCCCAGCACAAGCACGAGCCCCTTGGTCATGTATTCGCAGCCGTGGTCGCCGACTCCTTCTACTATGGCTGTTGCTCCCGAGTTGCGCACCGCGAAGCGCTCTCCGGCGACTCCGTTGAAAAATGCTTCACCACTGGTGGCGCCGTAGAGCGCGACATTGCCGATCAGGATGTTTTCTTCGGCGACAAAATTGGAGTGTTGAGGCGGACGAACAACCAGACGGCCCCCGGAAAGCCCCTTGCCGACATAATCGTTGGCATCGCCTTCGAGCGTGAGCGTAACGCCTTTGGCGAGGAAAGCGCCGAAACTCTGGCCTGCCGATCCGGTTAAATGAATGCGGAGAGTGTCGTCGGGCAGGCCATCTGAGCCGAAGCGACGCGCAATGTCTCCGCTCAGCATAGTGCCGACACTGCGATGTACGTTGCGGATAGGCAAAGCCATTTCCAAAGGCGTGCGATTTTGCAAGGCGTTCTGGGCCCTCTCGATCAGCTTGTGGTCGAGCGCCTGATGCAAGGCGTGATCTTGGGATTGCGTGCAATGGCGCGCCACGCGCCCAGGTACGGGGGGATTGTAGAGAATCGCTGACAAATCCAGGCCGCGGGCCTTCCAGTGATCGAGCGCAGGCCGCACGTCGAGCATGTCCACGCGGCCAATCATCTCGTCCATGGAACGGAATCCCATCTCCGCCATGTATTGGCGAACTTGCTCGGCGATGAAGAAGAAGAAATTGATCACGTGCTCGGGCTGTCCCTGGAACTGCTTGCGGAGCACGGGATCTTGGGTTGCGATGCCGACGGAACAGGTATTCAGATGACACTTGCGCATCATGATGCAGCCCAGGGCGACCAGG